>JAUXQA010000300.1 GCA_030683195.1 Rhodoferax sp.
TCCGCAAACCGCACGCCGCACCCAGCCCCTGGCTCATGGCGCTGGAATTTCGGGCCGCCTGGGAACTTGGCGCACTTGTTCCGGCCTGGTACTTTTTGAGAAACGCGCCCAGGGGCGATGGCCATTCGGTGATCGTCTTCCCGGGCTTATCGGCCAACGATGGCTCCACGGCACCCTTGCGCGGGTTTTTTGACAACCTGGGTTACGACGCCTCTGGCTGGAACCAGGGTTTCAACTTTGGCCCGCGCGCCGGCGTACTCCAGGCAGCCCGGCAGCAAGTCATCGACACCTGCCAGGCCTCAGGCAACAAGGTCAGTCTGATTGGCTGGAGCCTGGGCGGCATCTACGCCCGGGAACTGGCCAAGGAGCTGCCCGACTGCGTGCGCAGCGTAGTGACCATGGGCACGCCGTTTGCCGGATCGCACCACAGCACCAATGCCTGGCGGCTGTATGAGCTCACCAGCGGGCAAAGCATTCACAGCGAGGTGGAGAAATTTGATTTACCCAAAGCGCCGCCCATGCCTACCACATCGATTTTCTCGCGCACCGATGGCGTGGTGGCCTGGCCCGCCAGCGTGCAGGCGCCCTGCCCGGTCAATCCGCTGACCGAAAACCTGGAGGTGATTGCCAGCCATATCGGACTGGGCATGAACCCCAGCGCTTGGTGGGCACTGGCAGACCGGCTCGCGCAGCCTGAAGGCGAATGGAAACACTTTGAGCGCAGGCGCGGTCTGCATGGCATGATTTTTCCGGACCCAGACCGCTGAGCCGGAACTGACCCCAAACAAAGCGCATGCAGTATTGAGCTGCAGGCGCTTCTTTTTTTATAGCTACCAGCGAATTAAATACGCCGGCTAGAGACCTAAAACGTTATTAAACGTTGTTGACTTTGTTGTAGTTGGCAATGCCGTCGGTAATTTCTTTTTTGGCGGACTCAGGGCCTTCCCAGCCCTGCACCTTGACCCACTTGCCTTCTTCGAGGTCTTTGTAGTGCTCAAAGAAATGGGCGATGGTTTTCAGGCGCAACTGGTTCAGATCTTCTGGTTTTTTCCAGTGTGAATAAATCGACAAAATTTTGTCAGTGGGCACGGCCAGCACTTTGCCATCTTCACCGGCTTCATCGGTCATTTTCAGGATACCGATGGCACGGCAAGGCACCACTACACCGGGGATGAGTGGGAATGGGGTGATCACCAGCACGTCCACCGGGTCGCCATCACCCGAGATGGTCTTGGGCACATAGCCATAGTTGGTGGGGTAGTGCATGGCCGTGCTCATGAAACGGTCTACAAAAATAGCGCCGCTTTCTTTGTCCACCTCGTACTTGATGGGGTCGGCATTCATCGGGATTTCGATGATGACATTGAAGGTGTCAGGGCAGTTCTTGCCGGGGGTAACGTTATCAAGTGACATGGTGGGTCTTTGGATTGAGTTAAATCATTAAGAGCTAAGGATTAACCCTGATTTTACTTACTCGCCACTTGCTAGTTTGATAAATGACTTTTTTTGGCGTTAAAGTGAATCGTTGGCCAATTGTCTGCATCAGTCGTGAATTGATGTTTTGCAAGGAAGCAACGCAGCGGTGGTGCCGCTTGCGTTGCACCCCTACTCAGCGAAACAACAGGAGATATTCATATGACAGGCAATTCAGCGCTTATTTTGTCGCTCGTGTGCGGGCTCATCGCCGTGGCCTACGGCTTCTGGGCCCGAAGTTGGATTCTTTCCCAGGACGCTGGCAATGCGCGCATGCAGGAGATTGCAGCCGCCATTCAAACCGGTGCCTCTGCCTATCTGGCACGTCAGTACAAGACCATTGCGGTGGTGGGCGTGGTGCTGACGATACTGATTGCCGTGTTTCTGGACTCCCTTAGTGCGGTGGGCTTTGTGATTGGGGCCGTGCTGTCGGGCGCTTGCGGTTTTATTGGCATGAACGTCTCGGTGCGCGCCAATGTGCGCACAGCTCAGGCAGCCACCAAGGGCATTGGCCCGGCGCTGGATGTGGCGTTCAGGGGCGGGGCCATCACCGGCATGCTGGTGGTCGGCCTGGGTCTGCTGGGGGTCACGGGTTTTTACTGGTTTTTGGTGGGCAACGGCAACCTCAAGCCCGACATGAACCTGGCCAAGCTGCTCAACCCACTGATTGGTTTTGCCTTTGGCTCCTCACTGATTTCAATATTCGCCCGCTTGGGCGGCGGCATTTTTACCAAGGGTGCAGACGTGGGCGCTGATCTGGTGGGCAAGGTCGAGGCCGGTATTCCCGAGGACGATCCGCGCAACCCGGCGGTGATTGCCGACAACGTCGGCGACAACGTGGGGGATTGCGCCGGCATGGCCGCTGATTTGTTTGAAACCTACGCTGTGACGCTGATTGCCACCATGGTGCTGGGCGCCTTGCTGTTGCCGGCCCTGGGCACGGTGGCGGTCATCTACCCGCTTACCCTTGGCGCGGTGTCCATCATTGCATCCATCATCGGCTGCTTCTTTGTGAAGGCCACCCCGGGCATGAAAAACGTCATGCCCGCCTTGTATAAAGGTTTGGCCGTGGCCGGTGTTTTGTCCCTGATCGCCTTTTTCTTTGTGACCCAATGGCTGATGCCCGACAACGCCGTCACCGCAACAGGTAGCCAGATGAAGCTGTTTGGTGCCTGCGCCGTTGGTCTGATTCTGACTGCCGCGCTGGTCGTCATCACCGAGTACTACACCGGCACCCAATACGCGCCGGTCAAGCACATTGCAGAGGCATCCACCACCGGCCACGGCACCAACATCATCGCGGGCCTGGGGGTGTCGATGCGCTCAACCGCCTGGCCCGTGATTTTTGTGTGCATTGCCATCTGGTGCGCCTACGCTCTGGCGGGCTTGTACGGCATTGCCATTGCAGCCACATCCATGCTCAGCATGGCCGGGATTGTGGTGGCCCTGGATGCGTACGGCCCCATCACAGACAACGCCGGCGGTATTGCCGAAATGGCCGAAATGCCCAAGAGCGTGCGCGACATCACGGACCCGCTGGACGCGGTGGGCAACACCACCAAGGCGGTGACGAAAGGCTACGCGATTGGCTCGGCCGGTCTGGCCGCTTTGGTGCTGTTTGCCGACTACACCCACAAATTGGAAGGCTACGGCAAGGTCATCAGTTTCGATCTGAGCAACCCGATGGTCATCATCGGCCTGTTCATTGGCGGCATGATTCCGTACCTGTTTGGTGCCATGGCCATGGAGGCGGTGGGCCGGGCAGCCGGCGCCGTAGTGGTGGAGGTGCGCCGGCAGTTCAGGGACATCAAAGGCATCATGGAAGGCACGGCCAAGCCAGAGTACGACACGGCCGTAGACATGCTGACCACTGCAGCCATCAAGGAAATGATGGTGCCAAGCTTGTTGCCGGTAGTGGTGCCGATTTTGGTGGGCCTGGTGCTCGGCCCTGCGGCCTTGGGTGGCTTGCTCATGGGCACCATCGTGACCGGCCTGTTTGTGGCCATCTCGATGTGCACAGGTGGTGGCGCGTGGGATAACGCCAAAAAGTACATTGAAGACGGCCACCATGGTGGCAAGGGGTCTGAGGCGCACAAGGCGGCCGTAACCGGTGACACGGTGGGCGATCCGTATAAAGACACCGCGGGTCCTGCGATCAACCCGCTGATCAAAATCATCAACATCGTGGCCCTGTTGATTGTGCCGGTGATGATGCAGATTCACGGCTAACCAGCCCGCAGCCTGCGCATAAGCCCGCTCTGGCGGGCTTTTTTCATAGCGCTTCAGAGCTCACTTTAGAGCTCACTTTTGCAGCGGGTGTGAGAAACGGCAGATAGTCAGCAGTCTTGATGAATGTCAATCACCTGAAGCCCGGTTGAATTAGCATTTCGGTAAGCCTGCTCCGTGAACGGGACGGGCCTGAGTTTTATTCATTCAGCCAGGTGCCCATTTGAACCTTCACAAGCTCACCCGCAGGGCATCCCTGCTCGCACTGGCCCTTGTGCTGGGCGGATGCACCTCCATGTTGCCGCGCGTGCGCAGCCTGTCTTCACCGTTTCAAACCTTTGAGGAAGCTCGCCAGGCCATTGATTCGCTGGTTCCCATGCGCAGCCATGCCAATGACTTGAGACAACTGGGTATTGATCCATTCGGGCAACCCAACACGCTGATCCTGACGCACGCCGACATCGTGCGCCGGTTTGTGCCCAGCGCCCTGCTGCAAAGGGCTGACCTCGATCCAGGTGTGCTGGCCTGCCTGGAGGCGCGCGACGCCTGCCGTGGCTGGGAGATAAATGCAGCAAGGATCTCCCGCAAACGTACCGGCAATTTCTTTACTGACTTCACCAATTTTTCACGCCGCACTGAAACCACGGGCTGGCGCTTTAACGCTCTGGTGCTGCTGGTAAATGATGTGGTGGTCTACCGGGCCTGGGGCGGACAGCCCAAACTCAACGAGACTGAAATCAACACCAACCCCTTGGGGCCGCTGCAGGAACTCGGGCCTGCGCTCGTCACCCATTGACAGCCGATGCACTGACTAGCGCGGCCGTTTTTGACGGAAAATCACTGTCATGCAATTTAACTACATCGCCAACGCCTCCATCCCGTCGTCCTCGGGCCGAACCATCCCCATGCTGGACCCGTCTGACGGCCAAGCCTTTGATGAGATCCAGCGCAGCAATGCGGCCGATGTGGACTCAGCGGTGCGCGCCGCGCGCCAGGCCATGGATTCAGTCTGGAGCAAACTGGGGGCGGCAGAGCGGGGGCGCCTGCTGATGCGCTTGTCGTTAAAAATCACGGACTACGTGGCTGAGCTGGCGGCCATCGAGCAGCGCGACTGCGGCAAGCCCACCACGCAGGCCCGCGCCGACGCCACCGCCTTGGCCCGTTATTTCGAGTTTTACGCTGGCGCGTGCGACAAGTTGCACGGCGAGACTATTCCCTACCTGGACGGCTACAGCGTGCTGACCTGGCGCGAGCCCCATGGTGTAACGGGTCACATCATTCCATGGAATTACCCGATGCAGATTTTTGGCCGCAGCGTCGGCGGCGCTTTGGCTGCCGGCAATGTGTGCGTTGTCAAGCCCGCTGAAGACGCCTGCCTGTCATTGATCCGGGTGGCGCAACTGGCGGCAGAGGTGGGTTTTCCGGCAGGGGTGATCAACATCGTGACCGGCTATGGGCACGAGGTGGGTGACGCGCTGGCGCGCCACCCCGGCATTGACCACATCAGCTTCACCGGCAGCCCCACCGTGGGCACCTTGATACAGCAGGTGGCCTCTCAACGCCATTGCCCGGTCACGCTGGAGCTTGGCGGCAAAAGCCCCCAGATCGTGTTTGCCGACGCCGACCTGGACGCCGCCATCCCTGCCATCATCAACGGCATCGTGCAAAACGCGGGCCAAACCTGCTCGGCAGGGTCTCGCCTGCTGGTGGACCAAGCCATTTACGAGCCCCTGCTGGAGCGCTTGGGGCAGGCCTTTGAGAAGCTGCGGGTCGGCCCGGCCGCCATGGATCTGGACTTGGGCCCCCTGATTCGCCAGAGTCAGCAGCAACGCGTGTGGGACTTTTTGAGCGATGCCCAAGTGGCCAATATCCCGATGGTTGCGCAGGGAAGGATCGTTGACGATGCCCCCGAGACCGGTTTTTATCAGGCCCCAACGCTGTTGCGCGATGTGCCCGTGACGCACCGCCTCAGCCAGGAAGAGGTATTTGGCCCGGTGCTGGTCGCCATGTCGTTCAGGGACGAGGATCATGCGGTGGCCCTGGCCAACGCCACGGCTTTTGGGCTGGTCACGGGTGTGTGGACCCGCGACGGCGGGCGGCAGTTCCGCATGGCCAAGCGTGTGCGTGCAGGCCAGGTGTTCATCAACAACTACGGCGCAGGCGGTGGCGTGGAGTTGCCGTTTGGTGGTGTCAAGTCCAGTGGACATGGCCGTGAAAAAGGTTTTGAAGCCCTCTACGGCTTCACCACCCTGAAGACCGTGGCCATTCGCCACGGGTGATCGGGGCGGGCCGCTTTCGCGGATCAAACCATGATGGCGGCCTCAATGCGGGAGGTCCAGTCAATTGGGTCCTGTTCCAGCGCCATGTCGATGTCAATGCCCAAAGCCAGTGCCACGACGTCCGGAAAGCTGTCGATCAGATCCTGAGCGTTGTAGTCTGATTCCTTCGCCCGGGCACGCCACACCGCCAGATGGAGAATGCCGGCCATCGGCTCATAGACACCGTTCTCGAAGGGCCGGCATTGGTGATCCAGCGCTTCCACAATCGACGCCGGAAACAACCAGCTTCGCGCGAAACCAGCCCCGACATCGGCATAGTTGAAGCCCAACAACTTGCGCTCGGCCGCAGCGCGCTTCAAGCTGAACAAATCTGTTTTTTGATCCAGATTTTCCATGCTTTCAGCCAAGCCGGTATGCAGAACCAACTCACCAATGCCATGAATCAGGCCAGCCGTGAATGCTGCCGGCTGGTTTAACCTGACAATGCCAGCCAGGGTACGGGACAGTTTGGCCACATTCAGGCTGTAGCGCCAAAACTGATGCATATCCACACCGGGAATCATTCGGAAAGCGCCCGCAACTGCAGCGACTGTGGCCAGCGATCGGACCTGATTGAGACCCATCAGCGCCAGAGCCTGAGACACACTGCCAATCTGGCTTGAAAACTGGAACTGCGCCGAATTGGCCAGTTGCAGCAGACGCGATGTAAGCACAGGATCGGTGTTGATCAGCTGGCTGATTTTGCGCAGGTCGGGCTCCTGTTGGTCCAGCTCATTGAGCAACAGGGCGATGATCTTCGGGATGCTGGGCAGGACCCCATTTGAGGCCAGCAATTCTTCAAGTGTCATGATTGACAGCCCTTCACGGTTCATGAGGCAAACGAGCCGGCATTATCCGCCAAGCCCGTACCCAAAAAAAACATGCCAAAATCAAGTTTGAGAGTTCAGAACAGGTCACCGAGACAGGCCGGTTGAGCGTCTGAAAATCCACTCCCCCACCACTTTTAACCTCTACACAGACACAAGACCATGCGCGTCAAAAACAAATCCATCATCGTGACAGGCTCGGGCGGCGGTATCGGCGAGGGCATCGCCAAACGCCTGGCCCAGGAAGGTGCCCATATTATTGTCAATGATGTCAATGTGGCTTTGGGCGAGAAAGTCGTGGCTGATATTGTGGCTGCCGGGGGCGTTGCCTCGTTTTTTGCTGCGGATGTGACTCGCTCTGATGAAGTGCGTGCGCTGGTGCAAGCTGCGGTGGACCGCCATGGCGCGCTGGACGTGATGATCAACAACGCCGGCTGGACCCACCGCAACCGTCCGGCGCTGGAGGTCAGCGAAGACGAGTTTGACAAGTGCTACGCCGTCAACGTCAAGAGCATCTACCTGGCCACGGTGCACGCCACACCGGTTTTCAGAGCCCAGGGGGGCGGCAGTTTCATCAATATTGCCTCTACTGCAGGCGTGCGTCCCCGCCCTGGCCTGACCTGGTACAACGGCTCCAAGGGGGCTGTGATCACCACCTCCAAGTCATTGGCGGCCGAGCTTGGCCCTGACAACATCCGCGTGAACTGCATCAACCCCGTATTCAACCCCGACACCGGCTTGGCGGCTGAGTTCGCTGGCGGCCCGCTGACCGATGAACGCAAAGCCCAGTTTCGGGCAAGTATTCCGCTGGGGCGCTTTTCTACCGCGCTGGACGTGGCCAATGCAGCCCTTTATCTGGCCAGCGACGAGGCGGCCTTCATCAGTGGCGTTTGCATTGAGGTGGATGGCGCACGCTGCGTCTGATGCCCACTCAGCACCATTGACACGCCCATGACTGACCCCACTGCGCCTCGCGTTGTTCCCCTGATCGACCAGCGCTCCATCTCGCTGCCGACCCCGGCTGCGGCGTTTCTCGCGGCTTCACGCCTGGGCGCCAATGGCTTGATCACCGATTCGCTTCAACGGCCTTTGCGGGACTTGCGCATCAGCGTCACCGACCGGTGCAACTTCCGCTGCAACTACTGCATGCCCAAGGAAATATTTGACAAGGACTACAAGTACCTGCCGCACAACGCCTTGTTGTCTTTTGAGGAAATCACCCGGATCGCCAAAGTGTTTGTAGCGCACGGCGTGCAAAAAATTCGGCTGACCGGGGGCGAGCCTTTGTTGCGCAAGGGGCTGGAACACTTGATTGAACAACTGGCCGTGTTGCGCACGGTGGAGGGCCTGCCGCTAGACATCACCCTGACCACCAACGGCTCGCTCCTGGCGCGCAAGGCGCGTGACCTGAAGGCAGCCGGGCTGCAGCGTGTGACCGTGAGCCTGGATGGGCTGGACGACGCAGTGTTTCGCAGCATGAACGACGTGGACTTTCCGGTGGCCGATGTATTGGCTGGCATTGATGCGGCCCAAAGCGCGGGGCTGGGGCCGATCAAAATCAACATGGTGGTCAAACGCGGCACCAATGAGCATGAGATATTGCCCATGGCGCGGCGCTTCCAAGGCACCGGCATTGTGCTGCGCTTCATTGAGTACATGGATGTGGGTGCCACCAACGGCTGGCGCATGAACGAGGTGCTGCCCTCGCGCGACGTGGTTCAACTGATCCACAGCGAGTTACCCCTGGTGCAACTGGATCCGTCGTCCCCTGGCGAGACGGCCGAGCGCTGGGGCTATGCTGACGCCTCCGGGCAGCACGACAAGACACTCGGTGAAATTGGGGTGATAAGCAGCGTGACGCAAGCCTTTTGCGGGGACTGCAACCGCGCCCGCCTGTCGACCGAAGGCCAGTTGTACTTGTGCCTGTTTGCTTCAAAGGGTTACGACCTGCGCACGCTGGTGCGCCAGGATGCTGCAGACCACGACTTGATCTCGGCCATCGGGCACATCTGGGCTGGTCGCACTGACCGCTATTCGGAATTGCGCAGCGCTATGGCCCCGGACGCCAGCACCGGCGGGCGCCGGGTCGAAATGAGCTACATCGGAGGTTAATTTGATCAACCCAACTGACATTACCGGCCTGATCCTGGCCGGTGGACGGGGCTCCCGCATGGGTGGCGTCGACAAAGGCCTGCAAAACTTCAACGGCATGCCACTGGCCCTGCACACCCTGACCCGCCTGCAAATGGGCGGCGGGGTAGGCTCCATCATGCTCAACGCCAACCGCAACCTGGCGGCCTATGAGTCCTTTGGCGTCTCGGTGTGGCCTGATGTGCTGGCCGATTACGCCGGGCCGCTGGCCGGGTTTTTGACGGGGCTGGAGCGCTGCGAGACGCCTTATTTGGTGACCGTTCCCTGCGACACGCCCCTGCTCCCGCTGGACCTGGTGCCGCGCCTGGCCCAGGCATTGGAAGACCAGGATGCGGACATTGCGATGGTCGGTGCGCCCGAGTGGGGCAAAGACGGGCAGATGACACTGCGGGCTCAGCCCGTGTTTTGCCTGATGCGGGTGGACCTGATGGAGAGCCTGGTGGAGTTCACCCAGGGCGGCGGCCGAAAAATTGACGCCTGGACCGCGCTGCACAAGACGGTGGTGGTGCCGTTTGATTTGCCCGGCGACGACCCCCGGGCTTTTTGCAACGCCAACACATTGGCTGAGCTGCACGAGCTGGAGAGCCAGTAAGCATGAAAAACTTGGACCTCATTGCCCAGGAACTGGCGGGTTATGACCCGCAGTCACTGCCCGCGGCCAGCGTGAACGAATTTTTGTCCCGCTTGGTTGACCCGGTGACCGAGTTTGAGGCCGTTGGAATTTTTCAGGCGCTAGGTCGTGTGCTGGCCCGGGATGTGATTTCTCCCATCAGCGTGCCGGCGCACGACAATTCGGCCATGGATGGCTTTGCCTTTGATGGGACCCAACTCAAGGCCAACCTGCCCCTGACTCTGAAGGTAGTGGGCACGGCCCTGGCCGGCAAAGCCTGGCAAGGCCAGGTGCGCCCGGGCGAGTGCCTGAAAATCATGACGGGCGCGGTGATGCCCGCCGGGCTGGACACCGTGGTGCCGCAGGAGTTTGTGACGCGCGCCAATGAGTCCGACACGATCACCGTGCCGGCAGGGCTGCTCAAGGCGGGTGACAACCGGCGGCTGCTGGGCGAAGACCTCAAGCAAGGCCAACCCGCCCTAGTGCAAGGCGCACGGCTCACGCCAGCCGCCTTGGGCCTGCTGGCCAGCTTGGGGCTTGAGCAGGTCACGGTTTGGCGGCGTTTGCGGGTGGCCTATTTCTCAACCGGGGATGAAATCCTGAGTCTGGGTGAAGCACCCCGCGAAGGGGCGGTGTTTGATAGCAACCGCTACACCGTGTTTGGCCTGCTGACGCGCCTGGGATGCGAGGTGATCGATATGGGCGTGGTGCGCGACGAACCCGCCCTGCTGGAAGCCGCGTTCACCCAAGCCGCGCAGCAAGCCGATGCCATCATCACCAGCGGGGGGGTGAGCGTGGGCGAGGCCGACTACACCAAGGCGATGATGAAGAAGCTGGGGGATGTGGTGTTTTGGCGCATTGCGATGCGCCCGGGCCGCCCGATGGCCGTGGGACGCCTTTTAAGAGCCAAATTGGTCTCTAGCCGGCGTGATACAAGCCTGGAAAGCTATCAAAATATAAGTGAATCATCCTCTGAAGCTGCCATTTTGTTTGGTCTGCCGGGCAACCCGGTAGCCGTGATGGTGACTTTTTTGGCGTTTGTGCGCCCTGCCCTGTTGCAAATGATGGGCTGCACGGACCCGACCCCACCGCTGCTCAGGGCCCGCAGTCTGGAGCCGCTGCGCAAAAAGCCGGGGCGCACCGAGTATCAGCGTGGTGCCGTCACCCGCGCACCCGATGGCAATCTGTGCGTCAAGGCAACGGGCAACCAGGGCTCGGGCGTGCTGAGCTCCATGGTTCAGGCCAATGGGCTTATCGTGCTGCACCACCACCAGGGCGACGTGGCCCCGGGTGATGAGGTGGACGTGATGATGTTTGACGGCGTGATTTGAGCGGGTTCAGGTCACATCGGCAGCTGCCGGGTGACTGTTCAGTGTGGGCTCAGCCCGGGGGCCTGGTGCGTGTTTGCGTGCCAGCAGGGTGTACATGGTGGGCACCACAAAGATGGTCAGCAAGGTGCCCAGACTCATGCCACCCACAATCACCCAACCAATTTGTTGACGGCTCTCGGCTCCCGCGCCAGTTGCCAGCGCCAGTGGCACCGCACCCAGCACCATGGCACCGGTGGTCATCATGATCGGGCGCAAGCGCTGCGCTGCTGAGCGTTGAATAGCCTCCAGCGTCTCAACCCCTTGCTCACGCAACTGGTTGGCGAACTCCACAATCAAAATGCCGTGTTTGGTGATCAATCCCACCAGCGTGATCAAACCAATCTGGCTGAACACATTGAGCGTGCCGCCAGACCACTTCAGGGCCAGCAAGGCGCCCGCCATCGACAAAGGCACGCTGAGCAAGATGACAAAGGGGTCGATAAAGCTCTCAAACTGCGCGGCCAGCACCAAAAAGATAAAGACCAACGCCAGAACAAAAACCAGCGTCAACGAATCCGATGACTTTCGGAACTCCCGGCTGATGCCATCCAGATCAGAGGCATACCCGGGCTTGAGCACTTTTTGGGCCGTGGTATCGAGGAAACCAAGGGCTTCCCCCAGCGCGTAGGTGGGCGCCAGGTTGGCGGTGATGGTGGCAGAGCGTCGCTGTCCAAAGTGGTTGAGTTCACGGGGAACCACCACCTCCTTGATGGTGACCAGGGCAGACAAGGGAATCATGGCGTCGCCTTTGCCACGCACAAAGATCTTTTCAATGTCGTCAGGGGTCTCGCGCCCAGTGGGGTTGGTCTGCACGATCACATCGTATTGCTCGCCCTGACGCTTGTAGCGTGTGACCTTGCGCCCCCCCAGCATGGTCTCTACGGCGCGGGCAATCACATCGACACCCACACCCATGTCGGCAGCGCGCTCACGGTCCACCTCCAGCTTGATCTCGGGCTTGTTCAGGCGCAAATCAGAGTCCACCTGCACAAAGCCCGGGTTTTTGGCCAATTCATCCGTGAATTCCTTGACGGTTTTGGCCAGATTCTCGTAACTCTCGGAAGTCATGATCACGTAGCTCACCGGGCGACTGCCAAAACCTTGCCCAAGCGACGGTGGCGTGATTGGAAACACGGTCACACCCGATAAACTCGCCATGCGCGGGGTCATCTCACGCGCCATCTCCTGCGTGGTGCGGGTACGCTCCTCCCACGGCGTGGCCCGCAGGAACACATTGCCCTGCGCCACTGTGGGGTTACCAATATTGGCAAAAATCCGGTCAAATTCAGGAAAACTCTGGCCAATACGTTCAACCTCTTTGGCATATCGGTTGGTGTAGTCCAGCGTGGCACCATCTGGCCCGCTGATTCGGGCCAGCACCACACCCCGGTCCTCCAAGGGAGACAGCTCGCGCTTGAGATCTGACAGCACCACCCAGGAGACAGCCGCACTGCCCACCATCACGGCCACCACCACCCAGCGCTGCTTGAGTGTCCAGAACAACACCCGTTCATAACCCCGGTTGATGGCCTGCAAAATTCGCTCCATACCCCGGTCAAACCAGTTTGGGGTGGGGTTATGGCGCAGCAACAGGGACGACATCATGGGCGACAGGGTCAGAGCGACCAAGCCCGACACGACGACGGCCCCAGCCAGGGCCAGCGCAAATTCGGTGAATAGACGCCCGGTGCGCCCCGGTGCAAAGGCCAGCGGCGCGTACACCGCGACCAAGGTCATGGTCATCGCCACGATGGCAAAACCGACCTCCCGGGCCCCCTTGATGGCGGCCTGAAAGGGTGCCATGCCCTCTTCGATGTGCCGGTAAATATTCTCCAGCATCACGATGGCATCGTCCACCACCAAGCCAATAGCAAGCACCAGTGCGAGCAGCGTGAGTGTGTTGATACTGAAGCCTGCCAGGGCCATCAACGCAAAGGTGCCGATCAACGACACAGGAATGGTGATGAGCGGAATCAGGGACGCACGCAGCGTACGCAAAAACACAAAAATGACCAGTGCCACCAACACAGAGGCTTCCAGAATGGTCACAAACACGGCCTTGATGGAGCGATCAATGAAGACCGAGTTGTCATTGGCGACCTCAATCGTCACACCGACTGGCAAGTCGGCCCGCAGCTTGGTGAGCAAGCCACGCACGCCGGACGATAAATCCAGCGGATTGGCCGTAGCCTGGCGGATCACCCCCACACCCACGGAGTCGCGCCCATTGAGTCGAACGCTCGAACGCTCATCAACCGGCCCCTCCTGCACCCGGGCCACATCGGCAATGCGCACAGGTAAACCATTGACCGTGCGGATCACCACCTGGCCGAACTCGGACGCTGTTTGGAGGTCGGTCGCCGCCGTCACGTTGAACTCGCGCTGGCGGCTCTCAATACGACCGGCGGGCACCTCCAGGTTGGAGCGTCGCAGCGCGTCTTCGACGTCTTGCACCGTGAGGCGATAGGC
>JAUXQA010000301.1 GCA_030683195.1 Rhodoferax sp.
CGCAGTGCCGTGCAGGCGAGCACCGCCGTGTTGGCGGCGCTGGCAGGCTGAGATACAAAAAATACACAGGAGATGCACGTGACAAGCCTTGAAAACCTGCTGCCCCCGCCGGCCCGCTTCAACATGGCCCAGCATCTGCTGGACTGCAATGCCAGCCGGTCCAGCAAAGCGGCCTATATCGATGACCAAGGCAGCTTGAGTTATGGAGATCTGGCCCGGCGCATAAGTTGCGTGGCGGCCAGCCTGCAGGCCTTGGGTCTGCGCCGTGAAGAGCGTGTGCTCTTGCTCATGCATGACTGCAACGATTGGCCGGTGAGTTTTTTGGGCGCCCTCTACGCCGGCATCGTGCCGGTGGCCGTCAACACGCTACTGACCGCTGAAGACTACAACTATATGCTCAAGCACAGCCGGGCTCAGTCGGTGCTGGTGTCGGCGGCCCTGCTGCCCACGCTGCAGGCGGCTTTTGCGCAGGGCGGGCACGAAGTCAAATCGGTGATCGTCTCGCGCCCGGTGGCCGAGTTGCCCAGCGGCATGATCGCGCTGGACACCTTGTGGGCGCCCCAGGCACCGCAAGCCCACGCGGCGGACACCACGCCGGATGATCCCGGCTTCTGGTTGTACTCGTCGGGCTCCACGGGCAAACCCAAGGGCACCCTGCACACGCACGGCAACCTCTACTGGACAGCCGAGTTGTATGGCAAGCGCGTGCTTGGCTTGGTCGAGCGCGATGTCTGCTTTTCGGCAGCCAAGCTGTTTTTTGCCTACGGTTTGGGCAATGGCCTGACCTTCCCCTTGAGTGTGGGCGCCACCACGATCCTGATGGCCGAGCGCCCCACACCGCAGGCCACGTTCAGGCGCTGGCGTGGTGAGGTGGGTGGCATGCGCCCCACCGTGTTCTTTGGTGCGCCCACCGGCTTTGCCGGCATGCTGGCATCGCCCGACCTACCCCCCAAAACCGAGGTGGCACTGCGCCTGGCCTCGTCCGCGGGCGAGGCGTTGCCGCGTGAACTGGGCGAACGTTTTACAGCCCATTTCGGCATCGAGATCATTGATGGCATTGGTTCTACCGAGATGCTGCATGTGTACCTCTCCAACTTGCCGGGCCGGGTGCGCTACGGCACCACCGGCTGGCCGGTACCGGGCTACGAGATTGAGCTGCGCGGGGACGACGGTCGCCCGCTCACCCCCAACGCCGACGGCAGCATCGAGACAGGTGACCTCTACATCAACGGCCCCAGTGCCGCGCTCCTTTACTGGGGCAATCGGGAAAAAACGCGTGAGACCTTTCAGGGCGCATGGACCAAGAGTGGTGACAAATACACCCGCAACGCCGACGGGTCCTACACCTACTCGGGCCGCAGCGATGACATGCTCAAGGTGAGCGGCATCTATGTGTCACCCTTTGAGGTGGAGGCTACCCTGGTGCAGCACCCGGCTGTGCTGGAAGCGGCCGTGATCGGGGTCACCGACGATGCGGGGCTGACCAAGACCAAAGCCTTTGTGGTGCTCAAGGCGGGCGCCCAACTCACCGAGGCCGAACTCCAGGGTTTTGTCAAAGAGCGGCTGGCGCCCTACAAATACCCGCGCCAGATCGAGTTTCTGGATGATCTGCCCAAAACCGCCACCGGGAAGATCCAGCGCTTCAAGCTGCGTGAATTGGAGGCGGGCGCCCGATGAGCGATGCCGTGGCCTGGGTTGACCTGGACTGGGCCGGCCGGGCGATCCGCATCGAATACCAGTGGGTCGGGTGCGAGGGCGCCGCTGCGCACACACCGCTGCTGGTGTTCTTGCACGAGGGTTTGGGGTCCTTGGCGATGTGGAAGGATTTTCCGCAGCAGTTGTGTGAGGCTGCAGGGTGTAGGGGGCTCGTCTACTCGCGCCCGGGCTACGGCCGCTCGACCCCCCGGGCCGATGGTGAAACCTGGGCGCCGGACTTCATGCACCGCCAGGCGCATGAGGTGCTGCCCGCCCTGCTGCAGGTCCTCCAGGTGGATGCCTCTGAGCAGCCGCTGTGGCTGGTGGGCCACAGCGATGGCGCCTCCATTGCCCTGCTTTACGCCGCCCGCGCGGGCGCAGAACTGGCGGGCCTTGTCGTGATGGCGCCTCATATTTTGGTGGAAGGCGTGACGGTGAGCCAGATTGAGCAGGCTCGCACGGTGTATCTGCAAACCGATTTGCGCGAGCGCCTGACGCGCTACCACGATGATCCCGACTCGGCCTTCTGGGGATGGAATACGATCTGGCTGGACGCGCGTTTTCGGGATTGGTCCATTGAGT
>JAUXQA010000302.1 GCA_030683195.1 Rhodoferax sp.
AGCATGCGCTGGGCGGCGTCCAGTCCCTGCCGTGCTGCTGCCTGAAAAAAGAAGGCGGCGGTGGCATCGTTGCGCGCCATCCCGCGTCCGTTGGCGTACATCCAGCCCAAGTTGTATTGCGCCTGGGCATCGCCTGCCCGCGCCAACTGACAGTAAAGCGCCGCTGCCCGGACCGGGTCGCGGGTGACGCCTTCGCCGTTTTCAAGGGCGACGGCTTCTGCGCGCAAGTCGTGGTGGACGCTGTCTTGTGTACCTCCGTCTGCCACGGGCCCAGACAGCGCTGCAGCACAGTGAGAACTTATGAGCAGGGCTGACAAGATTCGAAGAGGAGCAAACATGCGCCTCAGTGTCGGCGCAGCTTGTGAGACCCCGATTGACAAGCGTCAACCGACCGCAGGGATCCCGCCTGTCGCGCAGGCTCCTACAACGCGGCGTCCAGCACCTCAACCCAATGGCGCACCGGCGTGGCGGTACCGCTTTGCAAGTGGGTTATGCAGCCAATGTTGGCCGACACAATCAGGTCGGGTCTGGCGTCCCCGAAGGTTTCGTTTAGATGGCCGAGTTTGCGGTCCCGCAGCTGATACGACAGCTCGGGGTTGAGTACCGAGTAAGTACCCGCTGAGCCGCAGCACAGATTCGACTCACAGCCGGTGATCTTCACATCAAAGCCAAGCGCGCCCAGGTATTTCTCCACGCCGCCGCGCAGTTGCTGACCGTGCTGCAAGGTGCAGGGCGGGTGAAAGGCGATGGTGCCGGCTTTGGCGGCCACTTTGTCCTGCAGCTTCTCGCTGATCTCGGGCAACCACTCGCTCAGGTCTTTGGTCAACTCGCTGATGCGCGCGGCCTTGGCGGCATAGGCCGGGTCGTCGTGCAGGATGTGGCCGTACTCCTTGACCGTGACGCCACAGCCGGAGGCATTCATGATGATGGCCTCCACACCGGTGCCCCCGGTGTTGCCGCTGTCCTTCCCTTGCACATAGGGCCACCAGGCGTCGATGTTGGCGCGCATCTCGGCTTTGCCACCATCCTGATCGTTGAGGTGGAACTTGACGGCGCCACAGCAACCCGCCTTGGGAACGATGACGGTTTGCACGCCAATGGCATCGAGCACGCGCGCAGTGGCGCTGTTGATGTTGGGCATCATGGCCGGTTGCACACAGCCGGCCAGCATGAGGATGCGGCGAGCGTGGGTGCGGGTGGGCCACACGCCGGCATCTTGCTTGGGGGGCACCTTGTTTTGCAGGGCGGCAGGCAGCAGGGGGCGCACCAGTTGGCCCATTTTCATGGCCGGGCCAAACAACGGTGAAGGCAAGCCTTCTTTCAGGGCCCAACGCAAGGCGCTCTCGCCCATCGGGCGCGGTACCTTGGCATCGACCAGTTTGCGTCCGATGTCCAGCAGGTGCCCGTAGTCCACGCCCGAGGGGCAGGTGGTTTCGCAGTTGCGACAAGTCAGGCAGCGGTCCAGGTGCATCTGGGTTTTGCGGGTAGGGGTCTCACCCTCCAGCACCTGCTTCATCAGGTAGATGCGACCCCTTGGGCCGTCAAGCTCGTCGCCCAAGAGCTGGTAGGTGGGGCAGGTGGCGGTGCAAAAACCGCAGTGCACGCATTTGCGCAAAATGGCCTCGGCAGCAGTGCCGTCAGCCGTGCCTTTGTATTCGGGGGCAAGATTGGTTTGCATCAGGGTTTCAACTTAAAAGTCAGGGTAGAGGCGGCCGGAATTGAAGATGCCTGCGGGGTCGAATTCGGCCTTCAGGCGTTTGTGAATACCGCTCAGAGGGGGCTTTAAGGAATCAAATCGACCTCTAGCCGGCGTATCTATTACCTGAGGTGGTATGAAAAGGGTAGCGCTACCACCTGCGGCCGCTGCGGCTTGGCGCAGAGAGGATTGGGCTGACAGCGGTGCCCACAGCCAGCGCTGGCCGCCATGCCACTCCACCAACTGGGCCCAGGGCAGGTTCAGTACCGGGGCGGTCTGTGGCACGCTCAGGCGCCACAGGCACAGGTCGTCGCTTGCCGGTATGAAAAACGGCAGCTGCATTTCGCGGCAGGCTTGCCAGTCGAGTATGGCCACCGCGTTGTCCAGGCGGGTGCCTGGCACATCCTGGGTCATCTTGTGGCAGGCGGCCTCAACGGCAGCCACGGCACCGCGCAGGCGCACAAACAGTTTTTCGGGCTGGCCGGTGGCGCCATCGTCACGCACCCAGCAACTGGCGTTAAGTGGCAGGGGCTGCCCGCCCCAGCGGTTGAGTTGGCCCAGGGCGCTGGCCTGATCGAGTTCATACACCAGCGTGGCCTCGGCCGGCGCCACGGGGAGCACCTTCAATGAGATTTCGGTCATGAGTCCCAGCGTCCCCATGGCGCCGGCCATGATGCGGGACACGTCGTAGCCTGCTACGTTTTTGATCACCTGGCCGCCAAACGTCAGCAACTCGCCCCGCCCATTGAGCAATTTGACACCCAGCACAAAGTCGCGCACCGAGCCTACGCTGGCGCGCGCCGGGCCACTCAGGCCAGTTGCGACCATGCCGCCACAGGTGGCCGTACTCGCCTTGCCTTGGGATAGGGCGAAGCCGGGCGGCTCAAAAGCGAGGCATTGGCCTTGTTCGGCCAGCGCGGCCTCCAACTCTGCCAGCGGCGTACCACTGCGCACGGTCACCACCAGTTCACTGGGCTCGTAGCTGGTGATGCCGCGATAGCCGGCAACGTCCAGCACCTCGCCTTGCAAAGACTCACCATAAAAGTCCTTTGACCCGCCCCCGCGAATACGCAGGGGTGTGCGGTTGGCTGCAGCAGCGTGAATACGGTCAGTGAAGGTCTTGAGCAAGGAATCCATGGTGTGCAGACTTAGTAAGGTGGAGCGGATGTTAAGGGGCGAGGGGCGAGCCTGGTTTGAATTTTTTGCACCGGAGCGGTTCAAAAATTTAGTCGACCCAATAATTCACGGGCAGGCCGGGCACGTCCACAGGCATCGAGAACACGCAGCCCGACAGCGGGAACGCTGCCAGTTCGGCGGCGCTCCGATGGTGGCGCGCGCTGGTGATGAAGAGGGTTTTCAGGTCATCGCCGCCAAAGCAGGGCATGGTGGGGCACTGCACGGGTGTGGGCCATTCAGCCAACAGCGTGCCGTCGGGGGCGAACTTGCAGATTCTGCGTCCCTCGAACAGGGCGACAAAGTAGTTGCCCTGCACGTCGACCGCTGCACCGTCCGGGCGTCCACCATAGCCCTGGTTGCCGGGTGCTGCGTCAAACTGCCAGCCAGCTGGCTTGGGGTCAAACTGCGCAAAGGTGCGCCGTGCCGCGATGCCGGGTGCTGTTGGGTCAAAGTCCCAGGCGTCAACGCGGTGGCTCGCGGTGTCGGCCCAGTACAAGGTGCGTCCATCAGGGCTCCAGGCCAGCCCGTTGGCGGTAGTCACAGGTAGGGTGGCCGGGTCGGTGTGGCGCTCGATCACCGGTGTGCCGCCTGCGGCACGTCCGGTTCCGATGGCTGGCGTGTGAGCGTCGATGGCGTACAGCGCGGCGTTGTGGCGTGTTTTGGTTTCATCCAGAGTGCCCACCCAAAAGCGACCCTGAGGGTCGCACTTGCCGTCGTTGGCGCGCATATGCCGGGTGTCGTAGCCCAGCGAGCCCATGGGCTCCAGCGCGCCGCCCCAACTCCGGCCGCGAAAAATGCCGTCGCGCAGGGCGACGATCAAACCCCCGCTTGATGCCGGCGCGATGCAGCCAGGCTCACCGGGCGTCTCCCAAGTGTCGACCCGGTCCTCGCCCGGTGTGGTGCGCAGGATTTTTTGGCCTGGAATATCGACCCAGTACAACCGGCGCTCGAGCGGATGCCAAAACGGGGATTCGCCCAACTCGTTGGGCGCGGTGGTGACGGCTGTCCAGGTCATGGGGTCGATCTCCAAATGGACTATTGTGCATGGCCGAACGCCCATAAAAAAACCACCCGGGCCGGTGGCGCGGGTGGTTGGATGCGAGGCTGCCGTGACCGGCAGCCTGAGGGGCGATCAGCGGCTGTACGCGGTCTCGCCGTGCGAGGTGATGTCGAGGCCTTCGCGCTCGTCTTCTTCGCTGACCCGCAGACCGATGGTCAGATCCACGATCTTGAAGGCAATGACGGAGACTACACCAGACCAGACAACCGTCAGCAGCACTGCTTTGGCCTGAACCCAGACTTGCGCTGCAATGGAGTAGTCAGCAGAAGTAACCATAGTGACTGTGACCCAGTCCGCCACGTAGCCCGGGCCACCGAGCGCTGGCGAGTTGAACACCCCAGTGAGCAGGGCGCCCACAATGCCGCCGATGCCGTGTACACCGAACACATCCAGGGAGTCATCCGCACCGAGCATCTTCTTCAGGCCGTTCACACCCCACAAGCAGGCGAATCCGGCGATACCACCAATGACCAAGGCGCCGCCGATACCGACGTTGCCTGCAGCCGGCGTAATAGCCACCAGACCAGCCACTGCACCCGAGGCCGCACCCAGCATGGACGCTTTGCCGCGCATCAGCGCTTCACCCAGGCACCAGGCCAACACCGCTGCTGCAGTTGCACCAAAGGTGTTGATGAAGGCCAGTGCGGCAAAGCCGTTGGCTTCCAGTGCCGAGCC
>JAUXQA010000309.1 GCA_030683195.1 Rhodoferax sp.
AACCAACGCCTGGCCGACGTGCTGGGCGCCGATTTTGTAGAGCGATCGGTGGCGGTGAACTACCGCACCAGCGCCAGCCGGCAGCAACATGCGCCCGCCGTGCGGGTGTGGGGCCGCGCCGGTATTCCGGACGCTGCACGCTCCCGGGCAGACCAGCAGTTTTGCTACGTGAACGGCCGCTTTGTGCGTGACAAGGTGCTGACCCACGCCGCCCGCAGCGCCTATGAAGACGTGCTGCACGGGCACCGCCAGCCCGTGTATGCGCTGTACATCGAGATTGACCCAACCCGCGTGGACGTGAATGTGCACCCGACCAAGATCGAGGTGAGGTTCAGGGACAGCAGGGAGGTGCACCAAGCCGTGCGCCACGCCGTGGAAGACGCACTGGCGGCACCGCGAGCGGGGGCGACCCTGGCGCTGTGCTTGGTCGCCACAGCCTCAGAGGCCTCCAGTGGGCCGCCAGAGGGCCAAATAGCGGCCAACAACGAGGTTTACGCATCAAACAGGTCTCTAGCCGGCGGATATATTGCTCAAGCAGCTATAAATTTTGACAATGAGATCGGTCACCGGGTGAGTGACCTTGGCGCACTCTGGCAGCCCGGCCAGCCCGCCCAACCCCTGGCGGCATCCCAGGTCGCGACTCAATCCACCTCCCAGTCCACATTTCAGCACCCGACCCAGCCACCCGTGGTGACTAGCGCCTTGCCCGTTGGCGACTGGCCTTTGGGACGGGCGCTGGCCCAGCTCCAGGGCGTCTACATCCTGGCGGAGAACAAGCAGGGCCTGATCATCGTGGACATGCATGCGGCCCATGAGCGCATCGTGTACGAGCGACTCAAGGCCCAACTGGGCAGTGACGCCAACGGCCCGATGAGCCGCCTGATCAGCCAGCCGCTGCTGATTCCGGCGACCTTTGCCGCTACCCCGGCGGAGGTGGCCACGGCCGAGGCCCACTTTGACACGCTGGCAGTTTTAGGCCTGGAGGTCACCCCCTTCTCACCCAAGACCTTGGCGGTGCGCGCCGTGCCCAGCACCCTGGCCCAGGGCGACGCCGTGGAGTTGGCCCGCAGCGTGCTGGCCGAACTCGCCCAGCATGAAGCCAGCACAGTCATCCAACGGGCCCAGAACGAGCTGCTCGGCACCATGGCCTGCCACGGCGCCGTGCGCGCCAACCGCCGCCTGACCGTGGAAGAAATGAACGCGCTCCTGCGTCAGATGGAAGCCACAGACCGCTCCGACCAGTGCAACCACGGCCGCCCGACCTGGCGCCAGATCAAGCTCAGCGAGCTGGACGCGCTGTTCATGCGCGGGCGCTGATCGGGCTGTCGCTCTTTCGCGGTTTCGCTTCGTCAGCACGTCTCCCTCTCGCTATTTCGATATTTCGTTATTTGTTACTTTGATGCCCACACTTTCGTCGCTCCGCCAACTCACCAGCGCCACGACCCGGGAGCGCGCGCGTGCAGAAGCTGCTGCCCTGTGGCGGCTGACCTGGCCCATTTTGATTGGGCAACTGGCCACCATGGGCATGTCGGTGGCCGAGGTCGCCATGGCCGGCCACGCCTCGGCGCAAGACCTGGCGGGCGTCTCCCTGGGTACGTCGATCTGGATCATGGTGATCATCACCATCATCGGCATCACGCTGGCAGTGAACCCGGTGGTGTCTCACCACGTAGGCGCAAAAAACTTTGCCGCAGTGCCACCGGTGGTGCGCCAGGCACTCTGGAAAGCACTGGGAGTGGGCCTGCTGGCCGTGGTCGTGGCGAACCTCGCCAGCCTGGTGTTTGACCACCTGAGCCTCGAGCCCCGGGTGCGCGACCTGTCACGGGACTTTGTTCGCATCTCCAGCTTGGCCCTGCCTGCATTTGCCCTGTACCGCGTGCTCTATGGCTACAGCGCCAGCCTGGACCAAACCAAGCCGCTGATGGTGACTGCCTTGCTGAGCCTGGCGCTCAACGTGCTGGTGAACTGGGTGCTGGTGTTTGGCAACCTGGGGTTTGCCAAACTGGGCGGACTGGGTTGCGCTTGGGCCACAGTGGTGTGCGTGTGGTTCAACCTGGGCGCCTTGTTGTGGTGGATGCGGCGAGCGCCCGCCTACCGTGCCACCTGGCCGTTTGACCGGTTCGAAAGTCCTGACGGGCCGCAAATCCGCAGCTTGCTCGCCCTGGGTCTGCCCATTGGGGTGACTTACTTTGCCGAGGTCAGCGCCTTCAGCCTGATTGCCTTGATGGTGGCCCGATTTGGCAGCACCGAGGTGGCGGCCCACCAGATTGCCCTGAACTTTTCATCGCTTGTTTTCATGGTGCCGCTCAGTCTGGGTATGGCTTTGCTCACACGGGTGAGTCAGGCGCTGGGCGCCGGCGACCCGGTGGCAGCGCGCTTTCGGGCCTGGGTGGGTGTGGCCATCTCACTGGCGTTTGCCGTGGTGTCGGCCATTGGCATGGCGGTCTTCAACTACGCCATTGCAGCGGCCTACACCCGCGATGTGGCGGTGATCGCGCTGGCGGCGGAACTGCTGTTTGTGGCGGCCATTTTTCAGCTGTCAGATGCCACACAGGTGGCGGCCAGCTCTGCTATTCGTGGCTACAAGGTCACGCGCGCGCCCATGCTGATTCACCTGACGGCGTTTTGGGTGGTTTCTTTGCCGCTGGGGTTTGCCTTGGGCGTTGCGCCCCAAGGCTGGCCGTGGGTGCCGGCGGAGCCCTGGGGCGCCAAAGGCTTTTGGGTTGCACTGGTCATTGGGTTGACGATTGCCGCACTGGGGCTGGTGCTGCTGCTGCGCCGGGTGACACGCCAGCGTTTGCCGCGTTAAGGGCGGCGCTCCGATTCACGCCAACAGAGTGTGGGTAGCATCTTTGTTACCCCGATCCAACCGGTCTTCCAGCTCACCCAAACTGGCGGCCAGCGAGTTGCCTGACTGCTCGACGGCCGTGCGCAGGTCGCGCTCCAGCTGGTCAATGCGAGCGACCACGGCTGCCCGGGATTCGGCGTCCTGCGTCAGTTGGCGCTTGAGTTCCGCCTCCAGAAAACCACGCAATTCAGTGAAGCGCGAGGCCTCGGCCTGATCAGCGAGCTTGCGGTTGCTTTGCAGCTCTTTGGTGTGCTGGCGGGTGTCCAGCAGGACGGTCGTCTGCAAATAAAGGATGTACACCATGAACACCGCAGCCACCATCACCAGGGCTCCGAGCATGATCAAGCCCAACGGCGCCTGCACTTCAGCCAACCCCAGGTTGAGTGAAGTGGGGGTGAGGAAGGCGTTCCAGTTGAGCGCTGAAAAGCCGCCAATGGCCACCAGGACCAGAATCAGAAAGAGGGTGCGGGTTTTCATCTTGAAGTTGTTCTCGGGTTATCGGTCAAAAAAGGGTCAGGTCCGCGTGACAAGAAGGTAAATCGCCAGCGAGACGGTGAACAGAACCAACCACACGAGCCGGGCCCGGTTAGTCTCCACACGCCTGATCAACTGGGTGTTTTGTTCGGCCAGCTCCTTGATCAACTCAGACGATGCCAGCATTTGCTGGCGCAAGTCAGCCACTGCCGCCTCGGTGGACAAGAGTTGCATTTGGAGTGAAGTGAGGCTGGGCGGTTCGAGCGAATCGGACGCAAAGCCGGGCACAAAGCCGGTGTCTTCTGCCGTCGTCGGTGCTTTTTTGGCCACCGCCTTCCACAGCTTTTTGGCGCCTTCGGCCACCACCGGGGCGTTGCTGATCACATCCGTCCAGGGAACCATCTTTAGCACGGTTAACCAACCAATTGCCATGAACAAGCCTTTCAAAAAATGGAATACATCTTGCGCCAAACAACTGCGAAGGCCCTTTGGAGGCGCCTGACTGGGCACTGCAGTGCATGGTAGTTCATTTGATTTTGCGGCCGCGCGGCTTCTTCGCAAGCCAAAAGACGGCACTTGCCCTTGATGCAGGCAAGGAATAGCCCACCAAGGGGGGGCCGGCGAAGTCACTCCAGGGCGGCCGTATCCCCCAACTGATAGCCTGCACCGACGGGCGACTCTGACGCCTCTTCTTTGGCGTGCGCCCGCTCAAGCGCCAGATGGTGCTTGTAAAACAGCTTGTGAAACGCTGCAAACGGTCCATTCAACAAGTAAATGGGCTGCCGGGTGTCGAGCGGAGCAAGCGGCTGCGCAATGTCTTCGCGAGCTTGGGTGCGCTCTACCTCGGCCACGCCAAGGCGTATCAGGTCAGCCATCAGATGAGACCGGGGGGTTTGCGGGTGCAGCTCGCACAAGGCCTCCAGCCGCGCCGCCAAGTCCAGCGGCAACCGGCAGCTATAGCGCTTGCCAGGCAGCTTGGGCACTTTGGGGGTGCATTGAGAGTTCATGGCCCATGATCGCTTGCCCCCGGTGGTCAGCTGTTGAGGTTTCGCAATGAAATCAGGGCCACACCACACTACATTGCTCCTGCTGTTTCAAGTGTTATACGGCTTTGGAGCGTCTGTTTTGAGATCACATTGCGGTATGCCTGAACTCGCGAACAAGCTTGAATTCCTGCAGTCGCCCCAAGCCTACGGCGACCCGGGTCTGCAGGTCATTAGCCTGGAAACCCACATGTCCTGGGTGTTTCTGGTAAGTGAACAGGTGTTCAAACTCAAGAAACCGGTGCGCTTTCCTTTTCTTGACTTTTCAACTCTGGCGGCGCGGGAGCATTTCTGCCGGGAGGAGTTGCGGCTCAACGCCCGCCTGGCGCCAGGCGTTTATCGGGGTCTGATGGCGCTGCAGTGGCGTGATGGCGTGTTCTCGCTTGTGCCGGAGTCGGAGTTGCAGGCGGGGTTGACGCCGCTTGGGGAGACGGTCGAGTGGCTTGTGTGTATGCGGCGCCTGCCGGCGAATCGCATGCTTGATCACCTGATGACTCAAAAGCAAGTGAGCACCGAAGACGTTGATGCCATTACCCAATTGCTGAGCGATTTTTATAGCGATGCACCCGCCG
>JAUXQA010000311.1 GCA_030683195.1 Rhodoferax sp.
CACCCAGGCGCGCACATTGCCGTTGCGCGGATCCAGCGCCAAAAATCCGGCCTGCAGCATGGCACGCTCCTGCCCCGGCTTGCGCCGACCATCAGCCAGTTTTTGCAGTTGTGCCAACTGCCGCGCCACAGCCTGGTTGGCGGCCTTCTGCAGCCCGGCATCAAGAGTGGTGTACACCCGCAAACCGTCGGATTGAATGTCGTAGTCCTTGCTGTCGGCCCATTCGATCAGCCATTTGCGCAGGTGTTGGGCCACATGGGGCGCCGGCCCCAGCGGCTCGCCCTGGCGCTCAAAGTCGAGCCTGAGCTGCCGCCTGGAAAGCAGCTCGACCCGAGCGGGGTCGAGCTTGCCATGTTTGACCATCTGCGTCAGCACCAGGTTGCGGCGCTGCAGCGCGCGTTCGGGGTTCTGCACCGGGTTGTAATAACTCGTCCCCTTGAGCATGCCGATCAGCGTGGCGCTCTCCAGCACATCGAGCTTGTCGGCCGACTTGTCAAAGTAGGTGCGCGCGGCCATCTCGATGCCAAAGGCGTTGTAGAGAAAAGGCACGGTGTTGAGGTAAGTCTCCAGAATCTCTTGCTTGGAGTACACCGCCTCAATCTTCAGCGCGGTGATGGCCTCCTTGAGCTTGCGCGTGATGGTGGCGGCGCGGCCGATTTCTTCAGGGTAAAGATTGCGCGCCAATTGCTGCGTGATGGTTGAGCCGCCCTGCAAATCCCCCGACAAGGTGCTGAGCACCGCACCCGCCAAACGCTGAAAATCGATGCCGTGGTGCTGGTAAAACCGGTGGTCTTCGGTGGCGATCAAGGCGTCCACCACGCTGGGTGCCATCTTGTCCAGAGTCACCCACTGCCGATTGATGCGCCGGTACTCGGCCAGCACCGTGCCGTCAGTCGCCAGCAGCACCGAGGGCGCTTCGGACTTTGCCTTGCGCAGGTCTCCAATGCCCGGAGTGAACGGAATCAGCAGCAGGACGTACAGCAACATCAACGCCGGAAGCAGCAAGGCTGCGTAAACGGGATGCCGCCTGACCACCAGCAGGAGGCGCCGGGATTGCTCGCGGGTGAAGGTGGCGGCGCGTTGCAGGGCTGGAATCATCGCCGGAGTTTAAGCCTGTCCGCAGGATGGCACCGGGGCTGGCTAACACCTTGCCAACAGCTAGACTTCAATCAATGACTGATATCGAAAAACTACACACCCCCATGATGCAGCAACATTGGGGTTAGTGATATTCCATGCGGGTTTCAAGAGCATTTACAAAAATTTGGCGCCAATTTGGCGGCTAATCTCGGTGGGTATTTCATGACTTACGCATACGGGTTCACTACCCTGCGTCCAATGGGACGCCGCACCGCCAAATTGCATCTCAAAGAGGCCTGAAACGGCTCTGAAAGTGCCGCCAAAATTGAGTGTTAAATCCCACTCAATCCATCCAAGATCACGGCGCTTGAGTCACTTAAAAAGATCAGCTGTGGTCATCTGGTGGGCAGCTCTTTTCGCTTAGGTTACCTCTGTAGGATATGACTTGGGCGTCGCATGTTGCGCATAAACTTTTCATTGATCTGCAATTTCTTCTCGGCTTGTTTCGTCGTGAGATTCCTCTTTCTCATAACTTTCAGATAAAAATCGTATTCCCACTGATTTATCCAGCCTTTCTCTTTCGCATGGGCAAGGGACTCGCCATTTAGGGATTTGGTCACATCCGCTCGAACACGCTTCACCGCTTGAAAAATCAGGTCAGATGGCAAACCGATAAATTTCTTGACGCAGCAGTTACCCACAGTGGCAAGCTTGCTATTGAGCTTGTTTCGCAACACGCACAGCTCGATGATGGGGAAATGCCCACACAAACAAGTATCCGGCGCCTCCGCCTCGTAAACTTCATGGAGTGCCCACTCGAGCTTTGCCGCGTCCCACACAGGCGACACTGACCTGGCCACAATTTCCGTGGTCAATCTGAATTCAGACATAAATACTCCCGCCTTTTCCGATTGAGATGCGTCTACGAAGCTCCAAGCTTGCTCTTCACGTCTTCAATAACTTTGTCACAGCACCCAGAAACCTCGAAATTGAGCTTATCAAGGCTTCGCCCTTTCCCAGTGAGCTTCGGCGACTGCCCATGAACTGGACAGCGAACTGATCCAACCTTTTTTTTCAGTCCCTCAGATATCGCGGAAAGCATCGCGCCCTCCAATGCGTCGCCGATGTTTCGGGTATCCACTTTGCGTCCGTTGATTTCAAATTTGATATCAATCATCTACTTTCCATTTCTTTGATTTGAAAGATGGGTCACCGGAGCGACCCACTGTTTGCACAACATCTCAACCGGGAGGCGGAAATTGATCGTTGCCATGGCTATCTTTGGTCTGAATCTGGCCATTAAGTCCATGAATCAGAAGCTCAGTCCCTTGGTTCTGCGCGATTTCACGCCCTCGCTGGACTGCGTCGACTTTTCGGTCGAATGTCTCAGTTGCACGTTGGGCACCTGCGCCGCGGACGGCCCATCCATCTTGATGGGGAACGACGTGTTGATTGCGTTTATTACTCATAAGAGTTTCCTTTCACAGCGGAATTGCTGCTCATAGATATGTGCGGCGCACATTTCAAATCCGGACATTGACCACTTGTTGTCCGAATCCTTAAACTCCTCCGCATATATAACAATGAAGACAGGGGGAAATTTTGGAACCAGACGATCAACCAGATGACGACTTCGCATCCTCAGACGACATCCGGCAAGCCATTGAGAGCCTCTCACCTGAAGACCTTGCCCGAATAAGAAAAGCCGCCAAATACTGCCTTTTCGGGACTGAATATCAGGATCCGCAAGAGCTCGTGAACGAAGCCGTGCTTCGCACCATGAATGGGGCTATTGGACATGGCGGCCGACATTGGCCCAAGAGAATCGCTTTCATTGCATTCATGATTAGAACGATAGAGAGTGTCGCAAGTGGATCCCGAGAGTCACCAGACCAGGCCGAAACAGTGAAATTGGAAGCAATGGCATTAGAGGGGGCCAACATTGACGACACGCTTGCGGCACATGGCCACTCCATTCGTAGCGTCCTTCAACAGGCTGTGGATGCTCAAGAATCTCTGGAAAAGAACACCCGAGAAGCAGCCGTCTCAAAGTCAGTCGATGAACATTTCGCCTCCGACGACGAGGTGGGCTGGATCCTTCTGGGATTCAAAGACGACATGAAAGCTGCCGAAATTTGCGATGTTTCCGGTATGACAACCAAACAATATGAGACCGCGCACAGACGGTTCAGACGCGGACTGGACAAACTGTATCCCGGCAGGAGAACTTCATGAGCACAACGAAAATAATTTCAGATATCGCCGCGATCAGAGCCGCAGCACTGGAAAACCTCCTCACGACCACCGACGCAGAGCTGCGCCAAGAAGCACGCGAAGACGGAGAAAATTTAGATGAAACGGCCATCCAAATGAAGTCCGCGATGCGTGAAGCCGCAGCTTCGGCATTGCGTGAACGCATGGCTAAGAGCAAGAGCCAATCTCGACAAAAACTATCCGCTCGCCCGCCTTCGTTCGCTCGCCCAGCGGTCGATCGCATCAAGGAACTTGTTCAAGACCTCTTCGCCAGAGATCAAAGCCTTGGTCTTGCGTTTCGCGATGGGAAACGCCAATCCGACGCAGATTGGCAAAGCTTGTATGACGATTTAGTCGCCATAGGGGCAATCAAGTCAGCCGACGATGGCCTTTGACTTAACCCGGATGGCGCCAGCGGAGCGTCTGCTTTGGAGCTACGGAATCACCGAACCTGGGCATATCGATCTCGACGCAATCGCAAATGACCATGGAGCGGATGTTCAATACCGACTTCTTGACGGGTGCGAAGCGCGGCTTCTGGCTCGCGGAGACCAAGCAATCATCAGCGTAAACATCGCCAGCAATGAAGGTCGCCAACGATTCTCGTTGGCGCATGAACTCGCACATTGGATATGCGACCGAAAGACTGGGTCCTTTTTGTGCGCCAAGGAAGATATCGGCCCGCAAAACGCCGAGGCCAAGTCAGTCGAAGCCTACGCCAATGGCTATGCCAGTCAGCTGATTCTGCCCAGCTATTTGACCGAGCAATGGTCCCAAAAGAAGCGCGTCAATCTCGAGACAGCCGCTGCGATGTCAAAGGACTTCGACTCCAGCCTCACCGCTGCGGCCATCAAACTGGTCAAGGGCGCATCCATTCCAGCTTGTGTGGCATGTCACAGCCAGTCCAGACTAGTCTGGTTTCAGAAGAGCGCGCCCTTTCCTTTCGACTTCTATATTGTTAAAGCGCTTCACCATGAGACCAATGCGTTCAAGATCGCTTTCGGAGCCACCTCGGGCATGTCGCGACCCTGCAAAGAATCAGCAGATCGATGGATAACTGGCCGCGATGCTTATCGACTTAGCGTTGATTCGCAATCCGTCAAGCTTCCTGAT
>JAUXQA010000255.1 GCA_030683195.1 Rhodoferax sp.
GCAGGCGGGCGGCTACGTCATCAACGTGGCGCGCGGTGCGCATCTGGTAGACGACGACCTGATCACGCTGATTGACACCGGGCATTTGGCCGGCGCCACGCTGGATGTGTTTCGCACCGAGCCGTTACCCTCGGGGCACCCGTTCTGGCAGCACCCCAAAATCACGGTCACGCCGCACACCTCGGCGCGCACGCTGCGCGATGAGTCCATTGCCCAGATCGCAGGCAAGATTCTGGCGCTGGAGCGCGGGGAGCCGATTGCGGGTGTGGTGAATGTGGCGCGCGGTTATTGACCCCGTCCGGGCTATTGAATCAAAAAAATGAGGACATCACTGTGACTATTCCATCCCGCGTCAAACTGGTCGATGTCGGCCCCCGCGACGGTTTGCAAAACGAAAAACAACCTGTGCCCGCCGCCGTCAAGATCGAGTTGGTGCACCGCCTGCAGGCCGCTGGCCTGACCGAGGTCGAAGTCACCAGTTTTGTCTCCCCTAAATGGGTGCCGCAGATGGCCGACAACGCCGAAGTCATGGCCGGCATTGAGCGACAGGCTGGTGTGCGCTACTCGGTGCTCACGCCCAATATGCAGGGCTTCGAGGCCGCCCTGAAGTCAAATCCTGACGAGATCGTGGTGTTTGCAGCGGCCAGCGAGGCCTTCAGCCAGAAAAATATCAACTGCTCCATTGCCGAGAGCATTGAGCGCTTTGCGCCGGTGGTGCAAGCCGCCCGGGCCGCTGGCATTTACGTGCGCGGCGCCATGTCGTGCACCGTGGGTTGCCCGTACGAAGGCGACGTGGCGCCCGAGCGGGTGAGCTACCTGGCCGGGCTCATGAAAGGGATTGGCGTGCAGCATATCGGCGTGGCCGACACGATTGGCGTGGGCACGCCTTTGAAAGTTCAGCGCGCCATCGAGGCCACGCTCAAACATTACGACCTGAATGACATCTCGGGCCATTTTCATGACACCTACGGCCAGGCCCTGGCCAACACCCTGATCGCCCTGCAAATGGGGGTCTGGCAGTTTGATACCTCGGTGGCGGGCTTGGGCGGCTGCCCTTACGCCAAGGGCGCCACCGGCAATGTGGCGAGTGAGGACGTGGTGTACCTCCTACAAGGCATGGGCATCGAGACCGGCATTGATCTGGACAAGCTGGTGGATGCCGGCAAGTTCATCAGCGACTTTCTGGGTCGCAAGCCCAACTCCCGCGCGGCCACGGCCTTGCTCAACAAGCGGGCAGGCTAGGTCCATGATGTGTGGTTCTGAATTGAAACCTCTCCCCGAGGGTGTGCAACGGGTGGCCCGGGTGCTGCAAGACAAGGATCATCCGCATGGCCCGGTGATGCTCGATGACGCCGCCCGCACGGCGCAGCAGGCGGCAGACGCACTCGGCATTGCGCTGGGCCAGATTGCCAAGAGCATTGTGTTTCGGCGCAAACCCGATGGCGCTGCCGTGCTGGTGGTGACTTCGGGCGACCGCCGGGTGGACGAGAAAAAGGTGCAGGCGCTGGTGTGTGCCGAGGGCCAAAAGCTGGGTCGGGCAGATGCCGAGTTTGTCAAGGCCGCTACAGGCTTCTCGATTGGTGGGGTATCCCCGGTGGGGCACACCACGCCGCCGGTGACGCTGATTGACCGTGACTTGCATCGCTTTACTGAAATCTGGGCGGCCGCAGGCCACCCCCATGGCGTATTCAAGCTCACGCCCGCCGACCTCGCTCACCTCACGGGCGCTCCGGTGGTCGATGTGGTGCTGGAGGTGGTGGCATGACGGTCGTATCGAATGCTATGGAAATCTTGACCAATAGGGCAATGATCGTGAGGGCCAGCGGCCAAAATGACGATGAACCAGTGCCATCGCCCTGTGTCTCGGTCTGTCAGATGGATGCCGAGCGTGTGTTTTGTATTGGTTGCCTGCGCACCCTGGACGAGTTGCGCGCCTGGAGTACCTTGAACAACACCGGCAAGCGTGCGGTGTGGCAATTGATTGAGGGCCGCCTGCCATGAAGCACATCACGTTCTACTTCGACTTCATCTCGCCCTATGCCTACCTGGCGTTTGAAAAACTACCCGTGGCCCTGATGGGGCACAGCTACAGCGTGACCTACAAGCCTATTTTGTTTGCGGCGCTGCTCAAGCACCATGGCCAATTGGGCCCGGCTGAAATGCCGCCCAAGCGCGACTGGACCTACCGCCAGGTGCTGTGGCTGGCCCGCCAGCAGGGGCTGGAGCTGCACATGCCCGCCAGCCACCCCTTCAATCCGCTGGCACTCCTGCGTCTGGCGGTGGCTACGCCCAGGCAGGGCGATCCCAACCGCTATGTGTGTGAGACGGTGTTGCGCCACGTGTGGCGTGGTGGCGCAGAGGCCTCGGACGGTGCCCGCTTGCAGGCCTTGACGGAACAACTGAACCCCGCCCAGGTGCCCGGCAGCAAGGAGGTCAAGGCCCGGCTCAAAACCAATACCGATGAGGCCTTGGCCTTGGGGGTGTTTGGCGTGCCCACCCTGGTCGTGGATGGCAAGCTGTTCTGGGGACTCGATGCTCTGCCGATGTTGGCCGCCTACCTGGCGGGCGACCCTTGGTTTATAGAGGCCTGGCCCGGTGTTGCAAGCGTGGCGCAAGGCGTCAGGCGTTGAATTCGCGGGATAGACAACCGGGCTATCCCATGCCAAATG
>JAUXQA010000318.1 GCA_030683195.1 Rhodoferax sp.
TTCAGCTCGGTCATGGTGCCCACAGTGGAGCGGCTGGAGCGAACCGGGTTGGTCTGGTCAATGGCAATGGCAGGCGGCACGCCCTCCACCTTGTCCACGGCGGGCTTGTCCATACGATCCAGAAACTGGCGGGCGTAGGCCGAAAAAGTCTCCACGTAGCGCCGCTGGCCTTCGGCAAACAGCGTGTCAAACACCAGGCTGGACTTGCCGGACCCGCTGGGGCCGGTCACCACCGTGAGTTCGCCGGTGCGAATGTCGAGATCAATGTTTTTGAGGTTGTGCTGACGCGCACCGCGAATGCGGATAAGACCTTGAGGCATGGGAGGGTGTCTTTCTGTGGGGGCCAATCATTCTAGGCAGTTCGCCGGGCGGTACTGCCCATGGGGTCATCCTGAAACGCGCGCACAGGGCCTCGCGAAGCCGGTAGTTTCCACAATGCCAAAAAATCAAAAATCCAAGTAAAGTGAGTTACAAATATAAGGAGTTGGACATGAAATCATTGCATTCGGTGCTTGGCGCCTTGCTCTTCGCAGCAATTGGAACAGCCACCCATGGCCAGATCCTGATCGGCCAAACCGCTGGGTTTAGCGGAGCCGTTGCGGCGGGCGTCAAGGAAACCACCGACGGCGCCAAGATCTATCTGGATGCCGTCAACGCCAAAGGCGGCATCAATGGCCAAAAAGTCGAACTGCTCTCGCTGGATGACAAATTCACGCCCAAGCTCGCGGGCGAGAACGCCAAGTCATTGATTGAAGAAAAAGAAGTGATGGCAATGTTCCTCACCCGGGGCACACCCCACACCCAGGCCGTATTGCCCCATCTGGAGAAACATGGCGTGCCCTTGATTGGACCGTCCACCGGGGCCATGGTGCTGCATTCACCTGTCAACAAACACGTCTTCAACGTGCGTACTACTTATCAGCGGGAGGCCGAAAAAGCCATGACGCATCTGGCCAGCATCGGCATGACCCGCATTGCCCTGGTATACGCCGATGACAGCTTTGGTGAAGACGGCATAACGGGTGCGCAAAAAGGCCTGGCCTCGGTCAAGCTGACGGCAACTGCCATGGAGAAATTCGAACGCGCCAAACCTGATTTCTCCCAAATTGCGCCAAAAATCGCCAAAGCCGATGTGCAGGCCGTGCTGATGGTGGCATCGGGTTCTGCAGTGGCAGACGGCATCAAGGCCTTGCGGGCGGCGGGCAGCACTGCCCAAGTGGTGACG
>JAUXQA010000320.1 GCA_030683195.1 Rhodoferax sp.
CGTCGTGGACACAATGCGCAAAGACTTGAAAACCCGCAACCAAAGAAACACTGAAATCAGTACAACGCCGCGAATTGCTTTATCAGCGGCGTCGGACCGGCCAAGATCAGGTGGTCGCCCGGTTTGACCTCGGTGTCGGGCTTGGCATGGATGAAATCCTGGTGGCTGCGCTTGATGCCCACCACCGTGATGCCGTGTTTTTTGCGCACGTTAGACACAGCCAGCGTCCTGTTGTGCGTCTCCATCGGCGCGCGGGTCTTGGCGATCGCAAAGCCGTCATCGAACTCGATGAAGTCCATCATCTTGCCCGTCACCAGATGCGCCACCCGCTCGCCCATGTCAGCCTCGGGGTAAATTACGTGGTGCGCACCCACCCGCTCGGCAATGCGACCGTGCTGGGGGCTGTTGGCCTTGGCCCAGATGTCTTTCATGCCCATTTGCGCGAGGTTCAGCACCGTCAGCACGCTGGCCTCCAGGTTGGCGCCGATGCTCACCACCGCATGCGAGAAGTCGGTCACCGACAGCTGCTGCAGCGCCTGCAAATCGGTCGAGTCTGCCCGCACCACATGGGGCAGCTCGGAGGCCAACTCCTGGACGATGTCCTCATCGGCATCCATGGCCAACACCTCGTGGCCTGATGCCACCAGCGAGCGCGCCACACTGGCGCCAAAGCGCCCCAGCCCAATGACGACCACGCTGTCGCTCTTCACAAAGTTTGGTTTAGCCAACAATCGGTTTCTCCTCAGGAAAGCGGTACGCCCTCGGTACCTGGTTAATCGCCAGCGCCAGTGCCAGCGTGACCACGCCCACGCGGCCAGCGTACATCAGCGCGATCAGCACCCCTTGCGCGCCGGGCGGCAGATCGGCCGTGATGCCGGTGGACAAACCCACCGTGGCAAACGCCGACACCACCTCAAACATCAGTTTTTCCAGCGGAATGTGGCTGGCCATCGGCACAATGGCCAGCAGCCCAAGCGACACCGACAGACCGCTGAGCACCAGGATGGACAGCGCTTGCCGTTGCACCGGAGTGCCAATGCGCCGACCGCGAAATTCCACGTCGGCCCGGCCCCGTATCTCGGTCCACACGATCAGCAGCAACAGGAAGAAGGTGGTCACCTTCACGCCACCGGCTGTGCCCGCGCTACCGCCACCGATGAACATCAATGCATAGTGCAGCACCAGCGACTCGGTCTGCAACGCGCCGATGTCCAGCGCGTTGAAACCCGCCGTGCGCGCCGAGACCGATGTGAATAGCGCCGCCAGCCACTGGTCGGCCAAACCCAGAGCGCCCAGCGTCCTGGCGTTGTCGCGTTCCGCCAGCCACAGCGATACCGTGCCCAGCAACACTAAAGCCAACGAACCCCAGACTGTCAGCGTGGTGTGGATCGACCACCGAGCGTTACGACGCCGCCGGTTGACCCACAGCTCGGTCAGCACTGGAAAACCCAGCCCACCCATGACGATGGCCAGCATCAGCGGCGCCAGCACCCAGCCGTCGGTTACGTGGCGCATCACACTGTCGGGCCAGGTGGAAAACCCCGCGTTGTTGAAGGCCGAAACCGAGTGGAAGCTGCCATGCCACAGCGCCTGCGACCAGCTCAAGTCCATCGTGGCGGCAAAGCGCAGCGCCAGCCACAGCGCTACCACGGCCTCGCACAGCAGCGTGACCACCAGCACGATGCGTATCACCGAACGCACATCGCCCATGGACAGCGCGTGGGTTTCAGACTGCAGCAGCAGCCGCGTGCGCAACTTCAGGCGCCGACCAACCAGAAGGCCCATGAGCGCAGCCGAGGTCATCATGCCGAATCCGCCCAACTGAAACAGCGCCATCACCAGCCCTTGGCCCAGTGGGCTCCAGTAAGTGCCGGTGTCCACCACCGCCAAGCCGGTCACGCACACCGCCGAGGTGGCGGTGAACAAGGCGATGAGCCATGGCGCGCTTTGCCCGCTGGCACTGGCCCAAGGCAACATCAGCAAGCCCGTGCCCAGCAAAATGGTGACCAGAAACGCCAGCGCCAGCACGGCGGCTGGGTGGATGGGCATGTGGTTCTTCATGGGTGATTCAGACGCGGGACAGTGTCTTAGTTTAGCAACCCCCTAAGTGGGTTTTGAGTGGTGGTTCTTGATGCGCTCTTGACACCCGCACAACAATTTTTTCACCGACTTTTCAGTCCGTTTTCCGGCACAGTTTACTTTCCGATGAAATTACCGCTCAAGGTATAAAACATGAAGAGAGTTTGCTTGGCTGCATCTTTCTCTGCTGGGTTTTTGAATGTGAGTTTCCATTCCCTCATCTTCTTCCCCTGTCGAGTCTCAGCCTTGTCCAGCTTGACACCTTTCCAAGATGGGTCAATCTTGCCATGGCTACAGCCTCCAAGCGCTGAAAAGCAACCCAGCTAGCGGCCTCTATTTGCCTAGCGCCCGTTCAGTAAGCGGCTGCAAATCAACTTTGGCCAGTTGTTTTTGCTCCGACCCATTGCGCCACTCGCCAATGCTGCTAAACAGTAATTTGCACCCTGAGCATTGATAAACGCCCGACGGGCTCATGGCTCCCGCAGCGTCGCGCTGGATGACTTGCAGATAGGATGCCGCCCCGCAGGCGTGGCATTTGTTAATTGGACTCATAGCTCAAGGATAGCCGCTCGGAAGGCCCTTTGGCACGCAGCTGGTCTGGCGTGCTGCCAAGAGCTCTTGAAGACTCTACCGGCTTGCTGATTGAAGTCTGACTCCACCTTATACGTGTCCGGCGCCTAGAACCCATGCAGCCCTTCAAATAACGCGTATTCGCTGGTCATACCCATGATTTATGGGTCTCCGTTCCCTAGTTCGCTCTCCAAAAACGCAGAGGCAAGAATTGAAGTGACACGTTGAAAACGTTACAGAGCTTTGAAGCTTTAAATGGGAAGTTTTCGGAGATTTATGTTGTCTTCCGAGAAAGTGCAAAAACGGGAATTATTTAAATGTCACGAAACGCTGGCTCGCCGCTCGTCTATCGTTCATGTCTGTGCCACCACCAATTGGCAGAACTTGGCTAACCGGTGAAGGCTGTATTCGGACATTGGCGAGTGGCTGCTATATGGCAAGCCAGGTCATTCCCACTCAGACGACGGGGTGTAACTTCGCGATGGTGCGTATGCGCGTGGTTGTGCAAGTTTTAATGTTCAGTGCGGTCAATTGGAGATACCTGATGCGTCAACACTGACCAGCTACCCAAAATCCAATGCTGTGCGTGCTGACGCACAGATATTCCCTTGCGGGAAGTGCACAGTCAAAGCTAGCGGAGTGCCCGCAGCTCTGTAGCACCATTAGGAATCTCATGACATTCACGTCCCCCTTTCGAGCCCACATCTGCGGCCTCTTCAACAAACAGACCCTGGCGAAAGGACACCCGTCAATCATTCGCTACGACGGTCCCGTTTGAAGCAACCTTTATATCCACGCCCCATGCCAGTCGACACACAGAAGGCCCTTCGCATCTCGGAGAGTCGCTATCGCCGCCTTTTCGAGGCTGCTCAGGACGGCATTCTGTTGCTGAATGCCGAGACCGCGCAGATAGAAGATGTCAACCCTTATTTGATAAAGATGTTGGGTTACTCGCATCGAGAGTTTTTGGGGAAAAAGCTGTGGGAAGTTGGACCATTTGCGGATAAGCAGCAGAGCCAGGAGATGTTCGCCACGCTGCAGGCGAACGGGTACGTGCGATACGATGACCTGCCGCTCAAGACAAAAAGTGGCTCTATCGTTCCGGTGGAATTTGTCAGCAATGCCTATGACTGTGAAGGCATTCAGGTCATTCAGTGCAATATTCGGGACAACAGTGAACGCCATGCAGACCGAGCCAGCATCCTACGATTCACCCAACTCTATGCGACCCTAAGCCAGTGCAACAAGGCCATCGTGCACAGTAGCAACGAGGCGGAATTGCTACAAGCCATTTGCCGTGTGGCAGTGCAATTCGGCGGCATAAAGATGGCCTGGGTCGGGATGGTCAACAGCGATACGCAGATGCTGGAGCCGACGGCAAGCTTAGGCGATGACACAGGCTATCTGAAAGACCTGAAAATCCCGGTCAAGGGACATAGCCCCGACGCCAAGGGTCCTGTCATCAGAGCCATAAATGAACGGCAACCAGTCTGGTGCCAAGACTTTCAAAATGACCCCACTACAGGACCCTGGCGTGAACGCGCCAAAGCAGCTGGACTGGCCGCATCAGCTTATCTGCCCCTGGTCAAGGGGGGCGTGGTGGTTGGCGTCTTTACCTTGCATACCCATGAGACTGGGGGCTTTGGCCCGTCCATACGCGACCTGCTGGTAGAAATGGCTGACGACATCAGCTTTGCACTGGACCGGTTTGCCAGCGATGCTGCGCGCCGCCAAGTAGAAGAAGATGTCAAGTACAAAAACACCATCCTCAAGACGCAGCAGGAAACCTCACTGGATGGCATTCTGGTGGTAAGTGGCGACGGACAAATCGTATCCTACAACCAGCAATTTATCGACCTCTGGCAAGTGGCTCCAGAACTGATGCTTGTCAAAGCAGAGGCGCCGTTGCTGCTAGCTATGGCTGCGAAAACAAAAGTTACGCAGAGCTTTCTGGCGCGCGTGCACTACCTTTACGCACACCCGAATGACAAGAGCCGTGAAGATGTACTTCTGCAAGATGGGCGCACCCTAGACCGCTATTCGGCACCCGTTACCGGTGCCGACGGCACTTATTACGGTAGGGTCTGGTACTTCCGCGATTTGACCGAAAGCAAAAAGGCCCAGAACCGAATAACGTACCTGACCCGCGTCTACGCCATGCTCAGTGGCATCAACTCCTTGATTGTGCGCACCGACAATCGCGAGAAGTTGTTCGAGGAAGCTTGCCGCATCGTGGTGGATGGCGGATTCCGCATGGCCATGATTGCCGTGCCAGACCAGCACAATCATCAGTTGGTACCTGTCGCCTCGCAGGGCAAAGACGCAGCCCTGCTAGCGTCCATTACGGCCATCCTGGCATCCGAGACCAGTGCGTCCCAGACGATGTGTGTGCGGGCATTGCAGGAAAAACGTGTCATGGTGTCCAATCACGCCCAAGACGATTCTCAAGTGCTGTTCAGCGCTCATTACGTCACCTCTGACATCAACTCCATGGCGGTGTTTCCGCTCATTGTGGGAGACGCTGCCGTTGGCATCCTAGCCCTATACGCTGGCGAGTCCGACTTCTTTCATGTCGATGAACTAAAGCTGTTGTCCGAACTGGCAGGCGACGTGGCCTTTGCCATGGACCACATTGAAAAGCAAGAGCGCTTGAACTACTTTGCCTACTTCGATGCGCTCACGGGTCTGGCGAACCATCGACTATTTCTGGAGCGGGTAGCGCAAGCCGCGCGCAGCGGCCAGAGCGCCGGCCATAAAGTGGCAATCGCTCTGATTGACCTGGAGCGCTTCAGGCACATCAACGAAAGCTTGGGCCGGGCCGCCGGGGACGAGCTGTTGCGCAAACTGGCGCAATGGCTTGGCCGCTACGCTGGCGATGCTAACTTGGTAGCGCGCCTGGGCGCAGACCACTTTGCGGTCCTTATGCCAGTTGTGCAGCATGGTGATGGGGTCAAAACCCTGATTGAAGCCATGACGAAGTCGCTTCTTGAGCATCCATTCAATTTAAACGATGCCATATTCCGAGTAGCTGTCAAAGCAGGTGTGGTGCTGTTTCCGGATGATGGTGCGGATGCCGATGCCCTGTTCAGAAATGCCGAGGCGGCCCTTAAACAGGCCAAGTTTAGCGGTGAGCGCTACTTGTTTTATACCCAGAGCATGAACGAGTTGGTGGCCGGCAAGCTGACCTTGGAGAATCAATTGCGCCAAGCATTGGAGCGTGGCGAGTTTGTGCTGCATTTCCAGCCCAAAGTGAACTTGGTCAGTGGCAAAGTAACCAGCGCAGAAGCACTTATCCGCTGGAACAAGCCTGGCGGGGGACTGGTGGCTCCGGGACACTTCATTCCGGTCTTGGAAGAAATTGGACTAATCCACGAGGTTGGTCGCTGGGCGATGGAACAGGCCAGCGCGGATTACATACGCTGGCAAAAGGTCGGGCTGGAACCGGTGCGCATCGCTGTCAATGTGTCGGCGTTGCAGCTGCGTAGCCGTACGTTTTACGACGAGGTCCGCCAGCTGACAGAAACCCATGAACAGGCGGCCGTAGGACTGGAGCTGGAAATCACCGAAAGCCTAATTATGGAGGACATCAAGCACAACATCCAATGCCTGCAAGAAATTCGAGCGCTCGGTCTGACGATTGCGCTTGACGACTTTGGAACTGGCTTCTCGTCTTTGAGCTACCTGGCCAAATTGCCGTTGGACAGCTTAAAGATTGACCGCTCTTTTGTTGTTGACATGACAGTGGCTCCGGAGGGACTGGCATTGGTGTCCACAATCATCAACTTAGCCCATTCGCTGAAGCTCAAAGTCGTGGCAGAAGGCGTGGAGACGGAGGAACAGGCGCGCTTGCTGCGCCTGCTGAATTGTGACGAGATGCAGGGCTATCTGTTCAGCAAACCAATTCCGGTAGACCAATTCGAGAGACTTTATTTGATTAAGCCAGTTGGACTGCAGCAGGAGCCAGCTCCAAAGTGACCCTCGTGCGTCCGCAAACACTGACGCCTTTACGAGTGACGGACGCGACAATCCCATCATTCACAAAGAGCTAGAGAAAATTCCAATGACATCCGGTTCGGACGCAGAATGGCTTTGGCATTTGCCTCCGTGACTCTGATATAACTCATGTCGGGTTGGGTCGCGCGTCAAACAGCCCGCAATCTGGAATACGCCGAAAACAGCAATACCCACTGCACACTCGCTGTACTGGCGTCCATGCTGCTGGTTACCTGCCTATCCGTAAAAATGGAGAAATTAAACCGTGCCGTTGTTAGCACACATATCGGCAGGCTTAACTATCGAAGTGTTGACGACGGCAGCGGTGACCGTCATGTTGGACCGCACGAAAGTGGAACACGCGCTTGTGTCAGGTAAATGGTCAAGGGCTGCATTGTCGGGCAGCGCTGAGATGAGCCAAACAACGAATGCCCAGCGGCGATGAATTGAAGTCCCGCCCAAACTGGCACCTATCACTGCTTCCAGGCGGCCAATTTGAATTTTTGTACGACCGGTACCTGCCCTAGAGTCGTGCAGCCCAGAATGCCTGCATTTCTGATATTGGCAATTAATGGCTGCGTGAGGGAAAATTGAAGGCCCTCATTCCCACTATTTCGAGACATTCATGCGGCTTCGGTGGGCGGGGGCTACCAGTCTTTAGCAGTCGCCACCTGGAAAATGCCCCAAATCCGAGCCAAGGGCTCAAGGCTGGTTGCCAGCCATACAACTTTTCAATCTGCTTGCTCCATACCCGACCTTGACGCCGGCAAGCGCATTCACTTCCCACGTTTTGGGGTGGTCACAGTGTTCAAAGAAGTCTTGATAGTTGAACGTATGCTCTCACAGGCATTGAGTCGACCGCACTCTGCTACCATGTTCTATTGATTGGCTTTCGCTTGAGGGCTCTTTCAGAACAGGGGGGTTGATGCGACATTTTGAAA
>JAUXQA010000336.1 GCA_030683195.1 Rhodoferax sp.
TGGAGTTTGAACGCGGGACTGTAAAACCGCCGCTTGGGGATTTTGGTGCGAGCTTCGCTCGCCATGGTGTGCATGATGTTCATCGCACACACTATCTCTGGATGTCAGCGAGCCATCAAGATGTGTTGGCCGGACGCATACTTAGTGCGGCAGTTGATGCGAGGATATCCCCATGACAGATCGTTATCTCACCATCACACTGCAGCCAGACTGGAGAGGTGCTTTACGCGCCATGGGGCAAGCAGCCAAGGCGGACAAATACCAGGGCGTGGTGCTAAATTTCAAAAGCCCTGGTCACTTCTTTGGACAGCTTTCCGATAAGCGCGGGGAGATCGTCTGGGCCGGACAAGGCAAAGGTGAGTTATCGATGCGTGAACTAGCCCGTGTAGTTGGGCGTGATGTTAAATGCGTACATGAAGACGTAGTTATCCTGGCTAAGCTGAAATGCTGGAGCGAGCAGAATGCAGCGGTGTGATCTGCCCTTATTCGTCCATGCACATCGACATGTACTTGACAGCTACTTAAGCTAATCGAGCCCACCTGACTCTGCAATCTCAACCAGCGTTGGGATGTGAGGCCCGTATTCAATAGTCTGCGATGTGGCCTTGGTTGTCCCTTTCGCCTCGGTCAACAATATGCCGCTGCCAACTTTTCGGGCATGTTTTGCATACAAAGTCTTGGCCCGGATGATTTCGTAGCTGTACCCTCGTCCGAGCCTGTTTGAAATTTTCACCAAACCATTTAGGCCTTCGGTATATGCATTGGATATTTGGTTCGGTAAATCCCAATACGCAAAGATGTCCTCGTAGTGGTTGTGAACCGTCTTAGCCAGACTGCGGAACTGATCCAGCCCCTTCTTTGGTATCGATTGCTCCCACAGCGCAAATGCTCGCATTGCAGATGCTTTATCAGGCTCATCATAGATTCTGAAAAACGATTCCTTGAAATCATAGGCTATCGCCAGTTCAGGAGTGCTTGAGCGAACAATGGCCAAAGCATCCTGCTCTTTTGGCGTAAGCGTTGCTGGACGTTTTAGCGTGAGCCAGCGGATGGATTTCTTGATGTGAAGGCGCTCGTCCTTTGCAAGTGTGACCTGGTATTTTTTCCGCTCTTCTTCCAATGCCTCGGACACCATCTTCACCACATGAAACTTGTCGACCACGAGTTTGGCGTTGGGAAGGTATTCGCCGAAGGATCTCTTGAAGGGACGCCACATATCGGAGCAAACCCATTCGACCCTCTCTCTATCAGGCAACTTCTCGAAGAATGGTTTCAAATAATCCTGCGTGCGAAATTCCAGCATCTCAAAGACGTTATTCGTCGCAAGGTTCGTGATGACGCATCGATAGTCCCCTGCCAGCATCAGCTCATCAATACCCATAATGACCGGTGTTTCATAGCGCACCGTGCGGCCAAGTTCATCAATCAGGTCCTGGGCGATGTTCTTGATGGTGTTGACTGCCAAACCTGTTTGTTCAGCCATGGCCCGAAAGGTCGTGGCAAGGCAACGCGCTCGAATGGCATCTACAAGTCGTTTGGTTGCCCGTCGTTTCTCATCTAAAAATGGCAATTCCGGGGTCAGAATCTTTCCGCAAGCCTTGCAATGGTAGCGAGGCCGCGCAATTTCAAGGCGGACAGGCTGCATCTGCATTGGGGTATCGACAAAGGTGTGCGTTCTGCGGCCATGCCGATACAAGGGGCGAGCACAATCTGGACAAGGTGGTATCTCGCCTTCAATGACCTCGGCACTGATGAAAATAGCCTTGGCTGTAGCTCGTAAATCTGTGGGTCTTACGCCAGCGAGGCCAAGAAGGTCAAGCACCGTGGCCACCCATGTCAATGTCTTTACGGTCGCGAATCAACTCATAAATCATGTCGGTCAAGGCTCCCATTGACTGGCGGTCCGATTTAAGGACAAGTGTGGCCAACTTCTGGTGAGATGTTAGAGCCCTGACAACGCCTTGTTGTACTGCTCCCGGTAAGTTGCCCTTCAAGGCTTGCTCACGGGTATTGTTTTCAACCTGGGCCATGACAACATCGTTTTCACGGGCAATGGCTACGATATGGTTCACAAAGGTTGCCTGGTCACGCAGCGGCGTCGCCTCCCCAAACAAACGGTTTAACCGGTCAATGATTTCTGCCAGGTAGTGAGGGTCTTCACCTTTGCTACCGCCGCTGCCTGGCCCAATCGGTTGCAGAACCAGCGGTTGATCTTCGTCAGCAGGCACATCGTCTTTGCGCTTGATGTCAAAACCAGTAAGTACTAGTCCCTTCAGGTCCACGGACTCAGGTGATTCACCATTGAGGCGCTTTTGAAGCAGCTTGACGAAGGCGGCGTAGTTTTCCAACTCAGGGTCCCCGAAGTCCACGAGCTGGGCAATATAGGCGTACGTCTTCACGAAGCGGCCCAAGCCAGACTTGAATGCAATCAAGGTTTTTACTTGGTCGGCGTGCTCCCTGCGGTGGTGATCGGCTGACTTCATGGCAGCGTCATCGCCCGTGCTGTGTGCCTTCTCATAGGCCACCTCCCACATTCCAATAGCATCACGGAGCATTTTCAGACGCTGATTGAAAAGTCGAGTTGGTCGCTCGGTTGCTGCATACAGAGCCTTGTGTTGCGGCTCCTGCGCATGGGTGATGTCACGGATGGTCTTGAACCGGGCTTCCTTAAACTCTTTCAAGTCCTCTGACTCATAGAGTCCTTGGGCATCCAACGTTTCCTTGACCTCATAGACGACATTGACATCCTGCACATCGGCAATCTGAGCTCCATCGTCGTACATTTCGAAAGCTCGGCGCACATTGGCTGGGTCATTAACAAAGTCGATGATGAAAACCTCATCCTTGCCGGGAGCCATCCGGTTGAGCCGGGAGAAAGTTTGCACAATCTCAACGTCATTGGCAATCTTTTTGTCAACGTACATGGCCACCAGCTTGGGCTGATCAAACCCCGTCTGGAATTTATCGGCCACGAGCATGACCCGGTACTCTGGGCGCTCAAACGCAATCCGCAGGTCCTGTCCAGCCACATCTGGGTTCATGCTGACTTCGGTGAACTCCTCGCCATCGTCAACCATGAAGATTTCAGCCGCTTTGCCAACATCATCCCCGTGCATGACCTGCTTGCCTGTCATCTTTCCCGAGAAGGCAACCAGTGAGCGAATGGCGGAGTATTCAGGGTGCTTGGCGATATAGGCGTCAAAACCCTTCTTGTACCGGATGGCTGCGGCCCTGGAGCTGGTTACCACCATGGCCTTTGCCTTGCCATCAAGCCGATGAGCCACGTTTTTACTGAAGTGCTCAATGATGAATTGAACCTTCTGGGTCACATTGGTGGGGTGCAAGGACATCCACTGAGCCAGCGCCCGCTTGGCGGTCTTGCCGCTGACCCGCTTTGTGTCCTCAATCTGTTTGGACAAATTGAAGGCGGTCTTGTACGGGATGTAGCCTTTGAGGACATCCAGGATGAATCCTTCCTCAATGGCCTGGCGCATGGGGTAGCGGTGAAAGGCTTTCGGCAGGTTCGTTTTTGATGCTGGTTTGGTTGGATCTGCTGGACGACCGAAAAGCATGAGCGTCGAATGCTTGGGGGTGCCCGTGAACGCAAAGTAGCTGATGTTGGTAGGTCGTGCCCGCGACTTCTGTAACTCTTCCAGCAATTCCTCTACCGTAAGCGTCGCCATCTTGCCGTTGCCACTCATGGCAAGTGCCGCCTGGAGCTTGGCGGCGGTTGAGCCGGTTTGAGACGCGTGCGCCTCGTCAATGATCACACCAAAGTTCTTACCCTTCAAGGCCTTATCCGTGACGATGGCCTCCATCGCAAAGGGGAATGTCTGGATGGTGACGACGATGATGGGCGTTCCTGCAATCAGGGCTTCTGCGAGCTGCTTGCTCTTTGACTTTGAGGATTTCTGCCGGTCAATAGCTGCGATGACGCCAAACTGGTGATCAATTTGCTTGACCGCATCCTGAATCTGCCCGTCCAGTACCGTGCGGTCTGTCACGATGATGATGCTGCTGTAGATGGCATCGCCATTGTCCCGGCGCAATTTGACCAAATCATGGGCAGTCCATGAAATCGTGCTGGTTTTGCCGGAACCCGCGCTGTGATCGGCCAGATAGGACAGGCCGGGACCATTACTGCGAGCGTCGGCAATCATGTCATTGACGGCAGACCACTGGTGGTAGCGGGGGAAAATCAGGGTTTCGCGCTTAGACCAGTTGCCCTTGATATCCACGACATCCTTTTTTTCCACATAAACGAAGCTGTGAAAGATGCGCAACCATGCATCGGGCTGGCAAATCTGCTCCCAGAAGTACGCGACCGGATATTCCTTGTCTTTGCGCGGGGGGTTGCCAGCGTGACCGTCGTTGCCCTGGTTGAATGGCAGGAAGAAAGTGTTATCGCCTTCGAGCTTGGTAGCCATCTGAATGTCGGAATCCGACATCGCAAAGTGAACCACGGCACCGCGTTTAAAGGTCAGTAGAGGCTCTTTACGCTTGGTCTTGGCGTCATAGGGCAGGCGGTCCGTCTTGTACTGGTCCATGGCCGCTTCTGCGGACTGGGTGAAGTCTGTTTTGAGTTCGACAGTCGCCACTGGCAATCCGTTTATGAACTGCACCAGATCGATTGCAAGTTTACGGCTCGGATGGTATTGCAGTTGGGGGACCACGCGCAGCACGTTGGCTGCATAACGCTTGAGCACTGTTTCATTGCGTTTGTCTTCGGGTGCTGCTTCCGACATGTCGATGTGCCCGCAACCGGCAATCGAAAAACCGTTGCGAAACACATGCATGGTGCCGTGCTGATCCAGGGCCTTGGCCAGTCGGTCCATCAAAATCTCGCGGGCTCGCTCACCATTGTCTTTGCAGAGTTTGGACCATTTTTCAGGCTGGGTAGATTCCAGCCAGGCAATCAAGTCATCTGGATACAGCGCACGCTCAGTGTCGTACTGGAGGGTGTTACCGACCTTCCAGCCTTGTGCCTCCAATTTGGAGACTATATAGGCCTCGAAATGCTTTTCTTGGTGCGCGGTATCGCTCATGCTGGCTCCCGTAAATCGATTTGGCCGGTGACAGCGGCGGTAATGAAGGCTGATCGGCGCTTTTTTAGGAGGTCGATGCTGAGTTGGGTTTTGGCAGTGATGAGATCCAATCGCCCAGTCAAACTTGTGATCCTAGAAAGGATTCCACATTGCTTTTCAATCGTAGGAAGGCAAAATCTCAAATCACGGATTGTTGACATTGAGATATTCACCATTGATGCGCTTGTTCCACTGGCATCGGTTTCAATTTCAGGACGTCCATACACCTGAATCACACGAGCCAAAAACTCACTCAATATTTTCTCATTTGGTCTCAGTCTGTAGAGCTTGTCACATAGAAGCAGCTTTGGATAGTCAGAGTGAATCACAGCACACCCACCGACAAGCTCCCTCGTATTGGCGCGGGAAACGATTACATCGCCAGCTACTAATCCCAGGTTTGGATCTGGAATTAAGTCTTCTGGGAGCAGTTTGTTTTCCTTAGGATTGAATGTTCCCCCATTAACGCAACCAACCTTCAGTACGCCCCATTCGTTTTCAGTAGCGGCAATGGATTCGCATTGAGGACTCCAGCCTTGCTCCATGGAATCAACGACGTATTTAATCTTGGAATCATCAAATTCATCGGGCACATCCCCAATCCACTCCACCCCAGAATCCCTCATCTTCACATTGGGATCTAGCCCTTTGGTGACCGCATGCGTGATCAGCGCCTGGCGCTTTTCTTTCAGGAGTTCGAGGAATCGGGTTTTCTTGGTGATTAGGGAGTCGATGCGTTTGGTTTCGCGGTCGATACAGTCAGCGATTCTGACGATCTCGTTTTCTGGAGGCATGCAAACACGTAAATCGCCGATGACATCTTGGCCAAGACCGTATCTGGTGATGCCTGGCGACTCGATGTAAAAGTATGCGTGGGTTGGCGTCGATTGCAGAACTCGGTGAAGAAGGCGAGCGGTAGCAAGCTCAACACTGCGAATGAGTGTGAGGTGATAGCCACAAACCACACCAGGCGCGTCCTCAACGACCAGTGCCGGAATTCCAATGTCTGACGGGTCTTCCGAATCCTTGGTGATGATGAGATCGCCCTTTTTTAGCGTGAACTGTTCGATCTCAACTTTGCTGGCCGTGGCCAGCATAAATGGCATGTCCGCAGTAATGAACTCGTTGTAATAGACATCCGTGTAATTGCAGAGGCTTACTTGCTCTTGGTCTTCATACGACTTCTTATCAATGCCACTATTGGTAAAGCTGGCGACTTGTCGCAAGCGCTTCACGTCCCAATGCTCAGGAACATCCCCAATCCATTCAACGCCAGACTTACGGTATGCCGGGTACGGTTTGTAGTGGGTCATGGTTGTTCCTTCCAAATATTGAATTGGTCCCAGCCAACAGGAAAGTCCATTGCAGCTACGGGAATGGCATGCGTGGCGATCAGGGCTTTTACGCGGCCACGCCAACGGTGCTTGGGTGCAATCACATCCATCCAATGCAGCAAGATGACAAGGGTGTTGTAAAGCTTGCGCGAACCCGCGACACACTGGGCAGTTAGCCCGGCAGGCTTGCTGCGTGGGAGTACCGGTGTAATCGTAAATTCCCTGTTCCACAGACGACTGTGGTGCGCGCAGGTATTGCGCACCAAAGAGAGATGACGCAACCAGGATTCAAGTACTTTTTCGTCAACGCCGTAAACCGCTGAAATGGCGCGGCGTGTTGGCATTGGTTTGAGGCTGTTGTACCAGCGTGACAGTAAGCCGAGTGACATCACTTCGCACACAGCCCAGACAGGAGGCAGTGCTTCGACGTAAGTCCCCTTCAAATGGTTGATGAAGGCTTCATCGGAACGGTCAACTTCCGTGGTCAGTTTGGCGAGGTTCTTTTGCCAAAGGTCGTTTCTGAATGCCAGTGCCGGATCAAGATGCCCATGAGTCCCATGAAAATGGGCTATCTGGAAGGCCCACTGACTTCTCACCGAAACTTCTACGCGTTCAATGGCATCGAGCACCAGGAGGCGCAGCTCGCGGTCGAACACGTACAGGTTTAATACATCGTCGAAGCTGGTGCCTGCTTTGAATGCGTGGGTTGTATGGTCAGCCTCAAAGGGAAGCCAGTAGGCCCCCAGCCTGTAGTAGTTCAGATGCTGAAGGTAAAAAACGGCAGTAACTGGGTCGCCTATGACCATGCCGCGTTGTTGAAGCTTGGCTACCTGTTGGGCGTAGGTTGTGGCTGGTTTCCCGAACGGGCGTTTCGCCGTTACCACGACAAGAGTCCCGCTAAATCCTGCCCCGCAAATAAGTAACCCGCCGGTTTGAGGATATGCTTACGCACATAGCCTTGGCGGGTTTTGTTGGAATCCAGTATATAACAAAAGCTTGCCATTTGGCAAATATTGGCCCCTATCATTGCGTCACCTCCCCCAGCAACTCAGCAATCTCAGCCTCCACTTGCTTGAGATCCGCATCGATGTCAAACAGTTTGCGCGGTGGCACATACTGGTAGAAGAACCTGTTGAAGTTGATCTCGTACCCAACCCGGCCAATGCCCTTGTCCGTGTCGTCACGGAAGGTCTCATCGATGTAGGCATCCCCCAAATGGGTCAGTACCTCGCGGGCGAAATAGTCCCGGATGTCTTCTGAGAGCGGTACGTTCTCGTTGTCCGACAATTCAGGATCTGCCACCACCTTGCCGTTAGCATCAAGCACCGGTTCACCGTCAGGGTCGCGCTCACCAAAGGCATTGATCAGCCCTTTGACAAATGGTTTTCCGACCCGTCCCATGAATGTTGACGATTGCGACACCTCATCAGCAAAGTCTTGAGCCCATGCAAACGACTTACTCGTTCCCATATGCGGCTGCAGGGCGGCCAACCAGGCGGTTTGCTGCTCAACTGTGAGCTTGCTCCACGATTTCTCGTCTTGGAGCTTTGTAATGGTCTCAGCATTGATGTGCAGGGACATGCGAAGAGGCCGCAAAACCTTGATTCGGCGATAGCCAAAAACACGGTAATCAACCATGCGACTGAATTCGTTGGTCTCACAGGCAGAGTACAGGTCCACGATCTGGTGGATTTGCTCGTCACTGATCATTCTTCGCTTGTTACCTTCATTTTTGATCGAGGTCCACATGTCGGATGCGTTGAGCAACTGAACTTTATGGCGACGATTTGCAGGTTTTTTGTTCGACAGGATCCACAAGTAAGTGCCGATTCCGGTACGGAAGAATATTTCCGTGGGCAGTGCAACGATGGCTTCCACCATGTCATTTTCCAGCAGCCAGCGGCGGATCTCGGACTCTCCTGAGCCCGCGCCACCATTGAATAAGGGAGAACCTGACAGGACAATGGCAGCACGCCCGCCACCATTCTCAGGCAGTTCGAGTTTGCTGGCCAGGTTCAGCAGGAACAGCATGGAGCCATCGTTGATGCGGGGGAGTCCAGGCCCAAACCGTCCATCGAACTTCTTGTCCTTGTGCTCAGTGGTGACGGCTACCTGGTCCTTTTCCCACTTCTTGCCGAATGGTGGGTTGGATACGCCGTAATGGAATCGCTGACCAGCAAACTGGTCATTGGACAGTGTGCTGCCTAATTTGATGTTTTTGGACAGGTCGCGACCTGGATCGGATTCCAGCGTGCGCAGCAGCATGCCGGTCAGGCAGACGGCATGGGTTTCCGGTTCGAGTTCTTGACCGTAGGGGATGATGACTGGCGGAACCTTGAAGCGGTTGCCGTAATCAGCGACATGGTTCATGGCGTCAGAGATGAAACCACCTGTACCGCATGTCTGGTCGTATAGGGTACGAATCAAGCCAGGATTGGACTCAAACAATGCGTCATCCGGGTCCAGCAGCAATGAGGTAGCAAGGTGCACGACATCTCGCGGCGTCATGAAATCCTCGGCACCTTCGTTGACCTCCGCGCCAAAGCGGCGGATCAGGTGCTCGTAGAGATTGCTCATTACCCGGTCAGGCACCACATCCGGGTGAAGATCGACTCCGGCGAAGTTCTTGCAAATCTTGAACAGAAGCCCCGCCTTGTCCAAACGAATCACCGTATTGGAAAAGTCGAACTGCTCGAAAATGATTCTCGCGTTGTCAGAAAAGTGCGCAACGTAGTCTTGAAGGTTTTGCCGCGTCTTCGTTCCGCCCAAAGTACCAAGCGCGTACTCAGACGTGTTGTAGAACGGGAAACGTGTGCATTGACGCAGGATCAGATCAATATCAATGCCCGAGTCTTTATGGAGTGCGTTTGCATCACGAACCTCTTGACGGGTTGGTTCAAGGACACACTCCAGGCGGCGCAGCAAAGTGAATGGCAAGATGACCTTGCCAAAGTCGGTGTGCTTGAAGTCCCCCCAAAGGTCTTCAGCATTCTTCCAAATGAAATCTGCCAGTGATGCGCCGGAACCTGATATTTCTGCCATTTGTTTTCAACCCTATATTGCACAAATGAGGATATCAGAAATTTATACCAAATCAACCGCAGAATGCACAAAAGAGAGATTGTTCTGATTTGCGGGTGTCAACCCTAGAATGAACATTGGAAAAAACAAAGCTTTAGATCTCTCTTCATGCGGGTCCTTCAATGTCGATCCGTATTGCGAACTAGCGCTTTGTTACTTCTGTAGAGTCGCATAAAGTCTTGAACTGAAGGTTGTGACCGTACTCAGTTGTTCAAAATCAATCATTTGCACTGCATCAGCAATTACGTTGAATGAACCAACGTTTCACAAAGTCTTGAACTTCCTCGTAGATTTATCAGCAAGTTTTCAATTTTCAGAGGGTGATTCGTCCCTCAGCGCAACCGCATATCCGTGTCCAGTGTCTCTGGCTCACCCCGCGAGATGTGCTTGAAATCGGGATGCAGTGGGTTGATTAAAAAGTTTAGCTCGGCAGGTATCACCGCACTGGGCACGGCCAACACACAACTGCGCGACTGTCCCAGCCAATCGCCACCAAGGGCCTGCAAGGCTTCGCGGCCGGCATGGGTGCGCCAATCCCCTGGCAAGACAGTCGTGTCCAATATCTCCATACTGACGTTCTCGGGCAAGTGGGTTGGGATCAAAACATAGTGGGCACGCAAAGGCTCGTCTTGCACCAGCATCTCTAGCAGTGCCAAAGATCGGCTTTCAGCGGTATAAATCACAGGCTGGCCCACTCGATTCCACCGCCCGCCATACAGCCTTGCGCCTTCGCCAGAAAAGGCTTGATCAGCAAAACGGCGTGTGGTGATGCGCCAAACAGGTCGCGTTACTGCTGTCATCAGGCAAATACGCCGTGTTCAATTCGTCCCAAGGTCCTCACTACGGCACCTGAGCCTAACTCGGTATCCAAAAGAGATAGAGGACTGCTGCCGCCTAAAGCCGCATTGGGGCATTTAAGCCAGCTCATTGCGGTTTGTTTGTCCTCAAAAACCTCTACAGCGCGTTCAATCACTTGTGCCAAGCGCACCAATTTTCCAGACTCATCGGCGCTTAAAACGCCTTCTTTTTTGCGCCTTGCGAGCGTACGTTCAGGAATATCCAGAGCCCGTGACAACTCAGATTGGCCAATACCCATCACCCGCACAACAGCATCTACCGCACCGGCTGAAATGCCCTGACGCACCAGCGCAATCCATTCAAGAACTGAGCGAGGCGAGGCATGCAGCACAGACTCGCCCCCCAACACCGATGCGACTGACAAGCCCGTCACGACTTCGCGTCCAAGAATTGCTGTAGTCATAAATAACTTTTTTATGCCAAATGGCTTAAATTATAAACAAAAATGGCTTGATTGACGCCGCGAGGTTGTTTCAGGAATGAGAGGGCGGGCTGACTCATCCGACCCTTTCAGCCAACGTCGCCCAAGTCCGCCTTGGAGTTCAACACCGGGTGATCAAAATTCAAAACTTCAAGAACATCGACCCTCACAGCCGGGATTTCTTCTTAAAACGAAATGCGTCTTGTTTCGATTTGGAAAGTGCCCCAGGTACAAAGATACATAAATTTCGTATTTTTCGTATAGTACGATAATGACCGTTATCATGCATCAAATTTGGAAATTGATCAGGGCAGGGCGGGCAACGCCCCACCCGGGGACGCTGAAGCGGCAGGCACAACAGGAGTGAAGCAATGGGGAATTTGACGCCATCGTCTGGCAGGACTTGGGTCGTGGATGAGGAGGACGAGGATGTCGACGTCATCGACGTGCCGTCAGCGAATTCCTTGCCGGCCACCGAACCGAAGAAGTCCGGGCGACCACGCGGCAGCTTGGGTCGGGTGAATGACGAGCACGACCTGACCCTCAGTGATTTCTCGTTCATGCGCGCAGTCGTTCAAGGGATCGACCCCAAGAAAGCCGCTTTACGGTACCTGCATGGCAAGGTCTACTTGAGTGACGCCGCCTGTGCCGAACACGAGCGCCGCCTGCGCGTGCTGCTCCAGCGCACGATCAAGGTGTTTTTTGACGAATCCCAGAAATCTCAAGCCTTGCGCCACTATGACGCCTTGATGGCCCCCGTTGTCCAGGCGGTCGCCATGGGACCTTCGCTGGAAGACTTCGCGCAGCGCTTTGATTCGGACATGTACAGCGAACGTGAGCTGCAGGAGCTTTACGCCGAAGAATATGGCGATACGCTGGATCAGGGGCAGGATGCTGGGGGCAGCATCAAGTCCAAACTGGCCGCACTCAACTGGCTGGCCGAACGCGTAGCCCTGAAGCCCGATCCGCTGGATCCGATCGAGCGCTGGATCGAACTGAGCTTGGTGTCCAAACTTCGTGCCCAGGGTGTGATCTCCATTGGCAACCTGATGGACTGGGTCAATCTGCAGGGCCGGTCCTTCTATCTGCGCGTCAAAGGCTTGGGCGTCACCCGGGCCCGGCGCTTGGCGTTGTGGTTGATGGACAACGAGGATTACATTGGAAATCGCCTGAACAGAAGGATCAGATTCCAGGCCGCATCAGAAGAAACCGCCCTGGCCGTGCTGGATGTCGTGGATGTTCGGCCACGTGACCTGTCCGTGCAAGTGATGGGCATCGTTCCACTGGAGGTCTTCGCCTGGCCGGTGTCATTGATGGGATTGGACGGCGTGTTTCGCAGCCAAGGACCGAATACCCTTGGGGTGTCCAACGACAAGGAGGCGATCGAGGCCTGGTTTGCCACGCTGGCCAACACCGCATCGATTGACACTCAAGTGAGCTACCAGCGCGCGATCGAGCGTCTGGTGCTGTGGGCCATCGTTGAACGCAGAACCCCGCTCTCATCGTTGTTTACCGCCCACTTTTTGGAATTCAGGGAGTTTCTGCGCTCTCCCCCGCTTCACTGGTGCACCCGGTTTCCCACGGTCAAGACCTCGCCCGATTGGAGGCCTCTGAGAGGCTCCATGAAAGAAGCCTCCATCCAACAGACCTTCAGTGCGATCTCGTCTCTGTTTGCGGCCTTGAACGCCTGCGGGTACCTCACCGCCAATGCGGTGTCGAGCGTGAGAACCAGCACCAAGCGGGACCTTCGCATGGATGTGATGCGGTCTTTCTCGGAAGAGGATCTGCTGTCCATCGGTGCGACCCTGCGCGAGATGCCCGATGGTCCGCACAAGCGCCGGCTGCGCGCAATCATTCTGCTGCTGCAGACCGGGGGCTTCCGGCGCCAGGAGGCGATCTCGCTGCGCTATGGGGATCTGTCGCCCGTGCGCTCTGACAACCGGCTCACGAACATCTGGGTCGCCAAGTTTGTTGGGAAAGGCGGCGTAGAGCGCCAGGTGCCTATCCAGGCAGAAACCTATGAGGCGTTGCAAGACCACTACCGTGATCGTCAGGCACTGATGACACACAGTGCGCCGACCAGGACTGGTGCGGTCAAGCCGGCGCCACTGGCGGCGTATGCCGATGTGCCCTATGCAGAAACGCCATTGATTGGGGTGCTCGACGACAGGTTTTCCAGCGGGCGCGCCGCATCAGAGGGTGATACGCCCGGTCATGCCAGAGTCAAGGCGAATCTGGAGGGTGGGTTGTCCTATGGGCGCGTACACAGCATCCTCAAGGCCTTCTTTGTGAAGGTGTCTGAACGCAATGATCTTCCCGAAGGCCATGCTGATTTCCTGAAGGCCTCCGCGCACTGGATGCGCCATACGTTTGGGCACCAGGCCATGATCGCCTCCAAGGGGGACCTCGCCGCGATCCAGCAGATACTGGGGCATGCGGACATCTCGACGACGGGCATTTATCTGAAGGCCGATTTGGCGTCGAGGGTCGCTGTTGTACAAGGCATCAAGGGAGCAGTCTGACCAAAACTCCATAAAAATCAACAAGAGTCTAATGTCACGAGTTTGAAGCTGAAATATTTGCAGTTGAGCCATTTTCTGACGGCTTCTGCCGACTAAGACCTTGAATAGTGAGGTTTGCTGGGAGTAGTGATTGAAGACGTCGTGTCAAATGACTAGCTCAGTTCAGCGAATCCTCCATCGTTAGCAACAGCTATTCAAAACGACATGAAAGAACCAAAAAAATATCCATCAACGTTTGATGTCAAACGGAAGAGGTGGGCATTCAATCTTTGGTCACAGCAGAAACGGACAGAAAAGGTCTCCAGTATTTGTCAAAGATGGCTGAACGAGATGGGCATTGAGTTGAGCAGAGAGATTTATCAGGTCGTCACCAGGAGCAGGCAGCACGTATATCTAGTACGTCTTCACATGCAAGACCGTAGAGCCTTTCCGGCTGCAGATTTACTTGCAATTAGACTTTTTTTGACGCTGAAGGTAGAGGAAGAGCTTTGTCTTGAATCAAGATCGATCAGGATTTTTTTGCAAGCAAACGTTGAAGCAAAGTCGATCAAGATGGACCCGAAGTCAATCACATCTTTGTGGCTCCATAACCGAATTTCTGGTCACTTTTCAAAGAGATCCAAAAAAGCGCCGAGCGCAGGCCCGTTATTTGGAAATATTATCGAAGACCTAAAGGAGCTTGATCAACTCATATCTTATGAGGAACCGATCGATTGGATGTATGCACAACCTGCACCTGCAGAACTGATATCCAACATGACGCCAGTGCAAGAGAGAGGCCACAATAGTGTCATTGCCGAGCCAGATCAGTTGCAACCCGATTCTGTTCTTCCGGTAGGCGTCTGGGTGGAGTTGAAGGTCAATCAAATCTGGATTCGCACTCAATTGTCCTGGATAAATCCAGACGAAAAAATGTATCTGTTTACTAGTGCCTGTGGCAGAACACAGTCCATGACAAGGCGGATGCGTGACAAATTGATCTCCAACGGTTTAATTCGTCTTATTTCCTGCTAGGCTAAATGCGCCCTTTCCCGTGTCAAAAAGGTAAAACGAGCGACTTTTTCACTGGATGGCGGGCAAATTTGACACGTGTAGGATGCGCCTGGTCGCCAAGACAAGCTCTCAACACTCCAAATGAAGAACCCCGCCAGTAACGGGCGGGGTTCAGGAGACTCACCTATTGAGCTTCCGAATGCGAACCAGCTGCGATTACGCAGATAATTTTCTCGATCATTTCTTTCAAATCGAGTGGCAGTGTTTCGAACGCCGCATCGGCCTTGACCCGTTCGATCGCGGTCACCATGGCGGGTGCTGCCTTGGTAATCGCTTTCTTGCGAATCTGATCCGGCAAATGCTTGCGCGTGATCCCGGTTTTGCCATTTGCTTTCGCTGCGGTGACCGCCGTAGTGAGAATGACTGCGGCCTCATTGCCGTGGTTCCTGAGGGTTTCCAGTGCCACTGCAGCGGGAACTTCACCGGATCCAATCATTTGACGAATCAGTAAAGGCGCCCCGGCAATATTCAGAAGTTGATTGACGTACTCAACGGTGAAGTCGAGTTTTTCGGCAATGGTTGGCACTGACAAACCATACTTGAAGAGACGTTTGACAGAGATCGCGAGTTCAAGAGTCGTGAATCGCTTTCCATCGTTTGATCGAACCAATGCAATCGTAAGATCCTCGATGGTGGTCGCTTTGTCTTGGAGAACAACTGGTACGGTGTCGGTTTGATAACCTTCAGAAATAGCCAGATGAAGTGCCTCCAGGCGGCAACCGCCCTCTGTAACTAACATCACGGGTTTCTTCCCATCCATTCCAGCGATGCATGCGAGTGGCTTGTGCGAGTAGAAACCTTCAAGCACTATGCTGTTCGCTATTTTGCGGATATGGGCTTCGTGAGCTGCGTTTTTGATGCGGGGGTTGAAGTCAGGGATCAAGCGCAGGGCATTGACACTGGCGAAAATTTGGCCGCCTTTCGTATGAGCGATAGAGGACAAAAGCGCCTTGTGATTGAAAACACCGATATCGGCGTCAAAATTGAACAAGGCCTGAGCTTGTGTGAACTGGGCTTCAGTCGAAGCCGTTTCAATAATGTTTTCCATGTTTTTCTCCTATGTTGACGTCCTGGATGGACATCAACCTTGTTGGTGATGTGACGCTGCTCTTAGCGTCGGTAAGGGTTGAATCGAATGCCGCGTTTTCGCATTTCGTTGCGTTGGTTGCGTTTCTTGGAGGCTATCCACGGCGGCAATTGCCAAAGCTGCTGGGGGTCTACGACCCCGGCGCGGCGGTTGATCCGCTCGTTCAGGGTTCCGCGCGCGAGGTCTGCCAGCCAACGAAATCTCGCACCGGTGTTGTTGACCATTTGCGATCCGTTGAAGCTCCAGCGCTTTGGGGCGCGACGGAGGTAGTCGCGGATCTCGTTGGGATGAAGATCCGAGCCTGATGAGGCCGTCTGTGTATCGAACATTGTCAGTCAGACACAAGCGTCAGTGGATTGCACGGCTTGAAGCAGCTCAATGCGATGGACTGCGTAGGCATACCCAATGGCACCCACCTCGTAGCCGCCAACAGAGTAGACGGTCACCTTGCCGGCGTCTTTGACTTTCTGGTCGTGCGCCCGCTGTTGCTCGTTGTTCGCCCGAAAGAAGGCCATACGTGACATCGGCTGTATTTTGTCTTCTTGTCGCGTTCTCGGGGTCAGCCCCTCCTTCAGCAGACAATCGACAAAAGCCTGTCTTGTCATGACGACATCCTTGTATCGGATCTGGGTCTGTAGTGTCTTTTTCGCCTGCCCCATTCGCATCGGAGTGAACCCCGACGCAGCGGAAAACGCTTCAAAATTGTTTGAATTCATGATGTTGGTCTCTTAGAAAAGAAACGGTGACCACGACCCACCGGGCGCTGGTCCCGTTCAGGTTGTGTAAATTGCTAATACCCTCAGCTGGGATGCATGTAAGAAATACACGAATGTGAAGAATTTTACCCTCGAAAAAAAATCCCCCAAGACGCTTTTAGCGCCGTGGGAGACTTTCTGTTTGTTTATCGTGCGGGTTCAGTACGTCTGGACAAATCCGGCCCATTGAGGGCCTGGCGCAGTTTCGATGGCGACATTGCGCAGGCGTTCAAGCATGCGTTGTGAAACCGTCTTTCTGGCCAAAACACTGTTTGGAACCGGAACATGGGACAACTTCCACCCTGGCGGGCTGAATCTGAATCCAAGGGTCTTGTAACCAATGGGCTTTTGATGCGAGGCAAATCGCAGCGCAAGCGTCTGATGGTTCAACGCGGCATAAGGCAACGGGGTGTGAACCGTCTTTCCACCGCCGTTGGGTGCGTAAAGCACTTCGACAACGCATCCGTTGTTGAAGGCGTCATTGACAACGCCTTTCCAATCCATCCAGATGGGTGAAGCCCCGCCCCAATACCCGAACTCGTCGATCAGAATGTGGCCGATGTTCTTGTAGCTTTGGTAGGACTGGATCATCCTTTTGTCGAAGTCAATCACCACGAAGCCATACCCCCTGGGGGCAGTTGCATACTCATAGACTTCGTGGCCTTTGAGGAAGGCAGCCGTTTGACTTTCGTGACCTTCAGGGCTGTTGAGCCAACGAGAATCCAGGGCCGCAAAGACGCACGACTTGTGCAACAGATAGCTGGTCTGTACGCCATTTCGTTTCACGCAGAGGTGAACCTTGTTTGCATCCTCAGAACGATCGGTTAGCAGCATGCTGCGACCCCCTGTACGTGGTGCATCGCATTGGCCTGGACCGAACTGTGGCCAGCCTCAAGCGCTGCCAGCTGGTACACCAGGCCCACGGCATGGAGAAGCGCAATAAACACCTCATTGGTCAAGTCTCCTTGGTGAAGGGTTGCCAGGGCTTGTGGCGCTCCAAATGCTGAGTTGCAAGTGAGGCTGACCACCGGCGCAGGATCAGGATTCAAGCGGTCATCGAGAAGGCCCGGTAAGCGTCCTGGCAGTATCGGGTAGGCGCCGTAGCCGGGGGATTCGAGGCCACACAGCTCATGCGTGAACATCCGAAAGACGGAGACAGATTCTTTCTCTGGCTCAAAATTCAGCGCATCGCACTCGGTAATCACCTGCTCGGTGGGTTCCTTGTCAAAACGGAGTGTGTACGCTGTTTCGCCAAATCTGTGTTTGTGGACCACGGCATAGGCCATTTGCTGGTCCAAGTTGTCGGCCTTTTCAAGAAGCGCGTTGGCGGCCAGGCGCAGGGATTGCGCTGCCGGATTGGTGTTTTTCATTGTGTTGAATAGAAAAACGGACCTCAGCCCTTTCGGGTATGGAGGCCCGAAGGGTTGATATGTGCAACCAGATTGCCTGGTTGGTGTTATTGACGGGGGATCAGCAAGCCCATTCCGGGTGTGCTTTTCTGTCTCTGCTGATTACAGTTTCGATCGCATTCAGAACTTCATCAACAGGGTTCAGAAACCGATCATTTCCCATCATCGCGAATGGCCGAATGTACCCGGATGAGTTGTAGTGGATGCAGACGAAATGCTGTGACAACGTGGCATTGACCGTGAGTTGGTAGGTCTGTGTCTTGCTGATGTAGGCCGTCACAAACGTGGCCAGCGTGGTGTCCAAAGTGGGATCAGGTTGTTCTGCCGCCATCCACTCTTTGAAGTGTTTTTCGATGCCAGAAGCAGCAACTTCAATGCAAACCTCTTCAAGTTCCTTGCGGGCCTTGTGAAACATGGGTTTCGCCACCGACGCTGTCCACAACTTCCCGGTCGCTGCGTCATGAAGGTAGAAAAATACAGATCCACCCAGGACTTGATCGGGATTGATGACATTCAAGTTCCAGCCGCCTGCACTGTTCACGACTTTTACCGTATCCAGGCGCGCGGCCTGTTTGTCTGTGAAGGATGATTCCATCAAGCGGTTCCAGCAATAAATACGGTGGCCTGGGCGCCTGGGTAGAACGTGGACTTCCATGCATCGCCAGGGCTGTTGCGGCCTTCAAGGCAGATCAACTCCACGTCATCCAGGCCACGGTCATTGCCGAGGCACGTAAAGACAACTTTCGCCATGCTCACGGTGCAGGGCGTGGTGATGAGTTCACCCTTGATGCGTTTTGAAACGAGAAGACTCCCCGTTGCCGCATCCTTGAAAAAGTGCGTCATGTGCGACAAGAACGCCGGTCTGGCACGCTCCCCGGTCACAAGCTGATTGAGAACTGGGCGACCCCTGTCGTTGACCACCCATCCCGCAGTTCTGCAGTTTGAGTCGAGATTGTTATGCTGTTTTTTCATTGTGAGTTGGCGGCATGCCCTTGGGGACATTGCCACCCGTGGGTTGATTTGAATGCTGATGAGTCAGCTCTACTGTTCCAAAGGAATAAGTGATTTGATAATAGCAGAAGCAAAACGAAAAGACCCCCGCAAGACACCCAAGTGGGTGCCCTGCGGGGGTCATAGTCGATGCAGTAACGCGCTGGCTCAGCGGCCTAAAGGAAGGTCCCCAAATGGTGATCCTGGTCCTGCGGCTTGTGCCGGGAGATTTGCTGGAATGAACATTCGTCCCGGTCAACGTCTTTACGCGGACTCTTGTTGTCCGGGTCATAAACCGGAATTTCAAAAGCCACGCCGTTGAAGTACATGTACTGCACATCAACGAGGTCGTCCTTCTCTGGTACCGGCTTATTGATTGGAATTGTCACATTTCCACAACTCACAACCACACCATCCCCGTTGAGCAACCCGATTTGCACGGAACGCTGGGCGTTCCTGGCAATCACGATGCAGGTGCAGATTTCCCGAAGAACAAACTTCAGGGTATCGGTGCCGCGTCCCTGACGGTAGGCCACTCCCGCATTCTTTGCAACAATCCCTTCAAGCTGGGTTTCCTTCACATGCTGGAGCAACGCTTGCTTTGAAGCTTGCGAGTAATGACACTCGATGACCCCGAAGCTCGGTGCGACGTTGGACATGCCCTCATACATCCTGCACAACATTGCGTAGCGCCGTCGTTGTGGCAAGCCGCGGAGGTCCTCGCCACGATGCTCAAGAAGGTCGAACGCAAGAAAGCGGTCGCCCACATGCTCGCCGTTGGCAACGAATGGGCCAAACGCCCTGAATTCTTCGACCCAGTGCGAGGGAATCGAGACAAGCTGCCCCTTTTTGTTCCCCCCGTGGCCGCACCCGTTTTCATCCATGCGAAACAGGCGGTTTTCACCGTTGGCCTTGATTTGAAATCCCCATCCGTCATCAGGTATCAGGGACTGCAGATCCTTCTGATTGATGGCAGTGGGTTGCTGCGGGAACATGCCAAAGAGGGCCTTGGCGTCAGGGATGCTGTCGTAGGCGGTGCCGGCGGCACCCTCGGTGTAATGGCTTTCTCCATTCTTCTTTTTATTGACCAATCGGTCGAAGATCTTGATCGCCATCGCATAGTCCACTGGCGTGTCTGTTTTGGTTCCGGTCTTGAGTGCCCCGCCACGGGCGCCATGTGCGAAGTCCACGGTCCAGGCACCCTCTTTTTCTCTCACGTATGCGTGATATTCCTTGTCCGCACCGTTGTGCTGCGAGTAGAGGGAAGTGCTTTTTTTAGATTGTTCCATGATGATTTCCATAAAGAAAAAGAACCAGGTGGCAGAGTAACTGCAACGATGGCTCTTGTTGATGAGTGAATTCCAGCCAACCCACTGCCTGTCATTGCAGGTTGGGTTGGGCGATGGATTGGGGCTAGGCCAGAGTCCAAACACCGCGTTCAACGGGTTTGAAATGCGCTGGCTGTGTGTTCAATACTTGTCGCACCTTCTCTTTCCAGTGTGGATTGGCAGCAGCTTTGTCGCATTTGCTCTCCACCTCGGAATACAGGCGAGCCAAGTTGGCCGTACCGCCCAACCCCATCAAACATTGCTTGACAACGTTGCGCCAGGTGCCTGTCAGGCGGGCCTGAGCTTGATTGGCCACTGTTTTGAGAAACGAAAACATGGCCATGTTTTTGCGCTCCCAGAGCAGCACAAATTCATGATTGATAAATGGGAGGGCCATTCGTCCGTACGACTTGCGTTCGGAAAGAGTGTTGTGTTGAGCTTTGATCAATACGGCCACCAATTCAGAGGACGGCATACGGGCCAACGCTTCTGCCTGATAGCTGCAATAGCGGCCATCTTTGCGAAGGTCTCCAATGATCGTTCCGTAGTAGCCACCGGGGCGGGTGGCTTCCCGTTGGTTCATCAGTGCGAGTTGCAGCTTGGTGTGGAAATCTTCATCATCCACACAGCGGGATAAGTCGTCCGGGTGCGCGGTATCGCCCCAAACTTCTCCCGAGTAAACAATCATCCCGCCGTATGGGGGGTGGGAAAGAACCATGTCGACGGGCTTGCCGACGCGTTCCAGGATCGAGTGGCGCAGGATGTTGAACCCTTGGTGGAGGTCCAGTCCATACGATTCGATTCCCATCTCTTGCGCAACCTCTACTGAGGTACCTGAGCCAACCATCGGATCGACGAAGGTTTTCGGCTTCAGTCGTTCGAAAAGGTCTTTGTAGATGTAGCCCGAGCAGTTGCCGCGCCAGGACGACTTGCCCCAAGGACCACGATCTGGGTAGGACAGAATGCTCATTGCCCGCCCCCAGTAAGGACCAGCTTCGCGAACGATACTGTTTCGTGCCCGAGTTGATCTTGATTCGGCACGGAGCCGGGTGTAGTTTGCCGATGAGCGTCGAGTTTGGAAGTCTTCCTGACCTCGGCATCGATGGTCTTGGTGATTCCAATAGTGAGAGTATTCATGTGATTTCGTGAGAAACCATGCGGTTGTCCATTGCTGGGCACCAACAGGTTCAATTTTGAAGTTGAAACGATGGGGCGGCATGGAACCCAATCGGGCATATGCGGCCCCGGTGGGTTGAAAAGTTGCTGGATCGCCAGCTCGTTCAGCACAAAGTGCAAGAAGCTTCAATTCTACGGTTCCCAAAACGCTATTAGTTGGGTTTAGCGCTTTGGGAACCCCAGACGCCGTGTCTGGCGGGTTCTGTTGGGGGGAAGTCCTTCGCGGACGCTCAGTGGTGCCTGTGGGCCGTTTTAGCGGGCTTCAAGGTGGGCTCGTCGGCAGTTGGCTTGCCCATCCAGACGGCATCACCAGAAACCAGTGCGATGGAACCGTCGTTGTTGACACTCATGCCGTAGGTTTGGCGAATGTGTTCGGGCGCCATGACCCGAAACAGGCCGGGGTAGTGCGCGCGTGCGTACTTTTACCGGGATGTGCCGAATTTAGAAAAGCGGATGACCTTCATTTGGCCAGGGCTGCATGAACTTCTTCTGCGGCCTGGGCACCCCAGCGAACGACATGATTCAACGAGTGCCCGTCGGAATGGAAGTTGAAACAGGCATGGTTTTCAACGGCATTGAGCGTGTTGAAAGCTGCTTGAGCGGCATTGAGGTGCTGCAGGACATCGGCAATCGCTTGCTTGCCGGCGTCTGTGAAATTGGTAAGTTGCATAGGGATTTTTGCTCATTAAGAAACAAAAAAGCCACCAAACGCTTCCGAGGGAAGGTTATGGTGGCCTGTTGCGAATCCGATGTTGTATTCGGGTTCTTCTTTATATCCAGCAATCCTGGCATCAGTATGTCGATGCACTTACGGCTTGTGGTGGACGCGGTGAAGCGTCAGGTGGGGGCGGGTTGTTTGGTGCAAAGTCGCTCTGCTCAAGCCTTGATCAAACTTAGTTGATGTTCGGCACAGATACGACCACGATCAGCTATCGCTTCATGTGTTGGGAATTCTCCGTAGAACGCAGAAAGTCGAACCCCATGGGTTTGATTCCATGCGGATTGTTGTAAATATGCTGGTGAGCCAGCTCTACCTCCACGAGTGGAAAGTACTCGAACTTTACCATGCGCTCGGTTCGGCGGGCATCAGCCCCAGAGGACTTCGCCGCCTGGGTGAGTCTTGGCGGTGCAGTGATACACCGGTCGGGCTTCAGTTGGCGCTGGGCACGCAAAACCGCCCTTTTCAGCAAAGCTCTTGACCGCGTCCTGCTCATCTATTGAATGGCATTGAACAGACACGGCCATGTTGCTCAGCATGTACGTCACATTTGGCAATCCGGGATTCATGAGGTCACCCCAACAGCCAAGTAGGTTTTGTTCCAAGCGGCTTGATCGACCAGGTCGGTGATCTCGTCATGGGTTGCGATCTCTGGCACGTCGAGGATGAACGGAACATCGAACTCCGCTCCAGTGGCGCCAATGATGGAATCCCGACCTGACTTATGGTGATACCAGAGGGACCCGGTGACCTGTTCGCCTTCAAGGGCGATGCAGTACACCGTCTTGTTGCCGGGTTGCGAAACTTCTGGACTGGTGATCAAGCCACCCTGTACGAATGACAGGTCTGCGCAAAAGTTGACACAAACTCGGGCTCGATCGTAGTCCCATTGCGACATTGACACTGAGTGCACCATCTCGCCGGAATGGTCCGAAGAAATTACCTCGAAGGAGGGTTGCATCGTCTTCTGGCAAGTGGGGGAGATAAGCTCGCCGTCCTCACCAAGCTCGGGCCAGGGTGCGGAGGTATGCTGATTTGAAGTGGAATCAAAAATTGACATAGGGAGTCCTAGAAAAGGGCCCTGCCCCAATGGAGCAAAGAGCCCCAATGGGTAAATGGATTGGCTTATCGCCTGTGAAAAATGCTGGTATCGCCAGCTCGCTCCGGATGGAGCCCTGATTGTATGGTGATGGGATCGGATTCGTTCCAACCCGTTTCATCGCCCTCGTTGGAGAAGTCGAATATGGATTTGCCGTTCTGGTTCGCAACGTGGCCCCCAAGCTGTCCAGCGGCATGCGCTGCGAGCATCACTGTGAAATCGACCGTTCGGCATAGTCCCATCAGCGCCGGCCAAAAAAAAACCCCGTCACAAGGACAGGGCTTTTTCTTCGATTGATTTGTATCAGACGGGATGGTGGCCTGATGTGTGTTTTTCACGATCCTTCTGGCGGTCGGCCATGAATGACGCGAAGGCACCAAACGCTACCAATAAACCGCCGAAGATCACTATTCCCCAAGTTTGGCTATCCATGATCTCACTCCTTTTTCTCGATACTCGCAGCAATAATAGCAGCTACGCCAAAGAAGAACAACAAGCCCAGTTTGAGCCAGTTCTCGTTGTCCATGATGAGGTGTGCCACGAAGGCATTCCCGGCCATCAATGCGCCTGCAGTCCTTGTCGCTGCTTTGACGCTTGGCCAGTCTATTTTTCTAGACAATTTTGTCTCCAGGTTATAGCCCTGGGATCGCCACTCCCCACGGGAGGGCTCTCCCGTGCCGAATGATTGAGGTTTCAGGTCGTCGCGGTTAGCCCGTGGTACCTATGCCGTCATTGCTTCGTTTTCGGCCTCTCTGAGCCGTTCTCGGACGGCCGCAGCGTTGTTGTACATGGCGAAGGTCCCTGAGCTGTCGCCCATCAACACATTCGCATCATCTCCAACCCTGAATGAAAACGCACCGTATGGATCGATGTAGCACTCTGCCGTTTCGATTTCCGATGCGGCAATTGCCATCATGAGCCCGTTGTACCGGCTACGCAAATCGGCTGGCGTGCTGCGTTCGGCCATGACTTCGCTGACAGTTAAACCGTCCATAAGTGGATGTTTCAGGCGCTTGAGTTGGATCAATGCTTTGCGTGCTGGTTCTTTTTGCGCGCAGTCTGCTTCAAAAAATACCATCACCGGGGCGATGAGGTTGAATTCTTTGTCCAGAGTAAAGCCGTTGATTTCCGCAAAGTCAGCCGCTGAAAAGTGGTTGGGGGTGACGTACGGGAAGAATGATGAATTTCTCATTGATGTTTTCCAGTTGACCCTGGAGACACCCGTCCCAACGGGACGGATGACATCCCATGGGTAGTTGATTGTTTTGCCGTCAAGCCGCAGGCTCGATGTCAATCTTTGTTCGATCGGGTTGACAAAGGCTCATGTGATTGAGTCGATGCCAGCACGATTAAGTTCAGTTTCGCACCCGAGGTTTTCAACTCCGTCTGGGCTTGCGCACCCAATGGGCGAATGTGCCCCGTTGGGTTGTGAGTGATGCTGGGTCGCCAGCTCGATCTGAGTAGATCGATTGAAAGTAAAGCAGTATGGAAGTCCAATACGAGCCTTACCTCGCCGCCTTGAATGGACGGCGTTTACGGCTTGCGTGATAAGACATCGCTTTAGGAAGTTCCTGTTAGATCCTCCGTTTGTGGCGGCGCCATGTGGTCCCAGCACCAACCTTCCCCGATCTGGTAAACCTTGATTGCTTGCCCATCCACCAGGATGACCTGGCACGGATAAACATGGAGCTCACCGTCGTAGGATGAGAAGCTGTCGGAGAGGTCGTGCCAGGAAAGATCCGGGATCGACTTCTGAAGCTCAAGCGCCTCCGGTAACTCAAACCTCGGCTGGGCGAAACCGTTCCAGTCCTCTCCGTTGCCCCAAGCCTGGACCGTGTCGTCCATCCAGTCAGCGCTGATGTAAATGCGCCTCCAGATGGGCTTGTATTCCACGTTGTATCTCCGAAACACGTTGAGGGGCTTATCTGTCCGGATGAAGCCGCCGCCCAACGCGTGATACGTCACGAGGTCTATTGTCTCGCTAAGGGTTTGGATAGCGTGACCATCCTTATCCTGAAGTCGCCTCACAAAGCCTGGGTTATGGCGTGGTGGTTCGACGGCCTTGGGCACTAAAGCGCCATCGGGTAATTTCCAACATTGTTTCGGTAAATCAGACAAGTTTGGCACTGGTTTCTCGCCGCCATTTGCGTCCCCCGCATCATCGTTTTGTTGAGCCATTTTTCTTCTTTGAAAAGGAGCAACATCGCGCCCAATGGGCGAATGTGCCCCGTTGGGTTGTGATAAATGCTGGGTTGCCAGCTCAAACGGCACATGGTGCAGATTGTCAAATCGTACCACGCACCTTCAACGGGTGAACTCAGATGAGAAAACGCCACGCGGCGATTGGCGGCGAACTCAGTGTGACGAAAGAGCAGATGTTCAGTACCACGGTGGCCCAAAATAATCGGCGAAAGGATGCTTTGGTGGTCTTGTGGCGAAACACTTGCTGAGCAACCATCGCGCCTGGCCAGCCACCGAGCAAACCCAACAATAAGAGCGAACTTTCTTTTGTACGCCATCGGCCCGATACAGCGGTTGCTTTGTCCACCGCGTATGCGATGAAGGCGACGGCACTGAGGACGAGATACCCGGCCGCGACCGCGTGCGGAACATTCCAGTTCCATGCGGCGGCGAGGTAGATGAAGAGGGATGTAAGTAGCGTTCCGGTGAATTTCATATTTCGCTGGCGATTCTAGGTTGCGCCAAGACAAAAAAAAGCCCCAGCGTTTAAAACGCTAGGGCTCTCATGTTGTGTCAGATTTAGGTGGTTTGACCTTCAGGGGCCTCTGCCGTTCCTGCCTCATCTTTGTCCAAATCCAGCTCCGCCTCAATGGCTCGCTGTCTCAGAACAATTGCTTTGAACGCATCCTCATGTTCAAAAGGCTTGTTCAGGCTGGCCTCAATTTGCAGACATTCCTGACTCAGCCGCTCGATACGAGCACGCCGGATAGCGGGCTCTTCGACCAAAGTCTCGACCAGATCCGTCACCAGCTTGCCGGTGCCGAACGTGTCGTGAATTGGGGTACCGGCACGCCGTATGGCATACCTGATCCGATCATCGTGTTGGCTTCTCAGGCTCAGTTGCAGCCCGTCACTGCGTTCCAGAATCACTTGCATACCGCCGACCACACCAACCACGCACATGTCGATCATTGAGTTGGACCGACTGACCTCATGGATGTTGGCGCCGATTTGAGCCTCAATAGAGTTCGCTCCCTCAAGTGCCGTGCCTAGCTTTCTGCTGGGTTTGAACTTCAGCCCTGCTGCCATCTCTTGCGAAACGACTGCTGCATCTTGTTCTACACCTGTGATGGTTCCTTCCATTGCCTTAATCAGGTCCACATTGCTTCTGGCAATCCGGTTAAATGCCCAACGATCTTGCTCCCATGAATCCCGCAAAATGCTGAATTTCATGGCTTGGGCGTCTACTGTTGCTTTTTCAAGCACCAATGGATTTCCTGAACTGATGGCTTTTATCTCTGCATAGCTCAACGCACCCATGGATAGATCCTCCACAGAACGCAAGCTGTTGGTGGCTGTCATGACCTGCTCGATAAAGCGGGCCTTCGTCTCCAAAAGCGACCAGATATATGCATCAAAGCTGCCTTCAGTCACGTAACGCAACAGCTCAATACAGTCCCATATGTTGCCCGCGCGCAGCCCCCGGCCATCTCGCTGTTCGACACATGAAGGCTTCCAGGGTGCATCAATCTGATGCACGGCTTTGAGTCTCTTCTGCGCATTGGTTCCAACCCCCATTTTCAAGGTTGACCCCATCAGCAATCTGATCCGACCTGCGCGCACCTCCCTGAACAATTTGTCCTTGGCAGTGTCACTGTCGTAATCGTGAATGAACGCAATTTCTTGCGCCGGCATTCCCGCATCGATCAAACGTTGCCGTAGATCGTTGTAGACCGAGAACCCGGAGGTTTTCGGGGTAGACAAATCACAGAAAACCATTTGAGTGCCCCGCTTGTCCATCGTTTCTTCCCAGATGCGCATGACGTTTTCCACCGTCTTTGCGATCTTCCCTTTCGGGTCGTACGCCAGTGTCGGGTCAATCAATCGCATATCCAACGCAGCCTTGCGGCCGCAGTTGGTGATAGCCAACATGTTGTCTTCTTCTGGCTTCACAGCGCCGCTGCGAATCGCATCGGCACGCTCAACGAGTTCTGCCGTGTAAGTCAACAGTTCCGGGCTTGCCGGGCTGACGATTGCGCTTGGCTTGCCACCCACAATCTCGGGCGTTGGCAAGCTCAGCATGCTTCGTGTCTTGATGTCAGCAACCATTCTGAAGATGGCCATCAGATCAGGGACATTCACGAAGCGTGAAAAACGAGTGTTGAGCCGGTAGCCGCCGCCATCTGGCGATACCTCCATACCTGTTATGGCCTCCCCAAACGTAGCAGCCCATGCGTCGAATTCCCATAATCCCATGCTTTTCAGCGTGTAGGGTTGCAAGAACTTTTGCATGACATGTGCTTCAGCGACTGAATTGGATATTGGCGTGGCACTGGAGAAAGTCACCCCCTGTTCCACGTCTCCCCTCTTCTGCATGATCAGCGAGGTTTTCACCCACGCATCAAATGCCCTGTTCGATGCCGCATTGGGCAAGCCCGCTATCGCCGGCATCTTGGACACGCGCATCAAGTTTTTCAGCGCATGTGCCTCGTCAAAGAAGAGATAGTCCACACCGATTTCATCGAAATAGACCAGATCGTCCTTGGCATCTTCGTTCAGTGCCCGTTCAATCTTCGCTTCTAGTGCCTTCAGCAGCTTCTCACATTGCTTGACGCTGCGTGATGCATTTCTTTCCTCAGCCATCCGCAAGCTATTGCGGGTTTGGCTCAGCAACTCATTTACAAACGCTTTGGTTGCGCCTGGACTCGTTGGTAACCGCTCAAAGCTGGAATGTGTCATCACCACGGCATCCCAGTCACCGGTGGCAATCCTTGAAACAAACTCGCGCCGCTTGTCGCCTTGCAGGTCTTCCTTTGCAGCCATCAGGACCTTGGCAGTCGGGTAAAACCTGACGCAATCGGCTACAAATTGGGCGAGCAAATGGTTGGGGACCACGATCAGAGGCTTGCTGGCCTTACCGATGCGTCTCATTTCCATTGCAGCAGCAATCATCGTGAACGTCTTACCCGCACCGACTACATGAGCCAGCAAGGTGTTGCCACCTGAGACAATTCGCCAGATGGCATCCAGTTGATGCTTGTAGGGCGTGATCACGGGTGACATGCCATACAGCACCATGTGCGAGCCGTCATAAGTTCGCTCGACAATCTGATTGAACTCGTCGTTGTACAGGCGAAGCAAGCGATCTCGCCTTGCATCATCCCGGTACGCCCACGCCTTGAATTCCTGGCGTATGGCTTCGTACTTCTCTCGTGCCGCCAGTGTGGCGCCGCGGTCAAGAACGGATCTGCCGTCTACCGTTTTCGTGATCTTGGGTGGCACCTGATTCAGCGCGGCCTCGACTAAATCGAGAGCGCAGCGTTTTTGGGTACCCCATTTCTGCTGACTCAGCATCCTGTCACCGAACCACTCGCGACCAATGCCGCTTGTGGTCTTGACGCTCCATGTTGCTGAATCAGCGCTGTAACTCACCTCCACACCTGACTTTTGGTCAGTATGGTTCACCAGTTCAGCGCAAAATTTCTCCACCACATCCAAAGGCACCCATGGCGCTCCAAGGCGGACTTCGACTTGTGCCGGGCCCAGATCTACCGGAAGCACGGATTTCAATGCGTTCACATTGTCTTCGTACTTCTTGCCAGCAGATCCGGCCAGGTGAATCTTCTGCCTGATGTTTCCCGAAAGGTACTCGTCAGCGATTTTCCACATGCCGTCTTGCGGGTCCATATAGGCCAACCCGTCATTGCTCAACTGGCGCGTTATCTCGCGTCCGGCTGTCTGCATACGCATCGCCATGTCACCGACATGCAAGCGACCGTACAGTCCCAGGGACACCAGCATGGCGTCCTTGATGTTGTCCACAAACTCAGGCGGCGTCTTCTTGCCCGCCGTGCGCCGTGAAAAGATGTCAGCCTTCCTGTAGGTTTCGGACTCTTCGTCGTAATGTTCCAAACTGAGTACCAAAGGGCAATCTGGATCGCTGCGAAACAGACGCATGTTGGCGCTGTCCGCCATGTTCCCGCACGTGGCCACAAAGGCGTCGTACCGGATGTTGAGTTGCAGCTGACACCCCTTGAAATCAGCATCATCGTCAGATGACACCTGGGACTGAATCAACTTGCGGGCCACTTCCTTGATACCAATGAGCCCAATGATTCGTTCGCGGGCTTTGCCTTTGTAAGCGCCATCCACGTCGATCCACTTGGACTCGTCTTCCGCAATGCAGATGCGACCATCACTCAGCACAAACCCACCGGGCTTGATTTTGGATGTCGCACGCACACTTTGAAGCATCAAACTTGGTTGATGCTCGACTTCCTTCTTTGGTGGCTCATAAACGCCGCTAGGCATGCACTTCACCGCTTCCAGCAGACGCAGCTCAAAAGCCTGCTCGTCCCCTGAAAACACTGTTTTCATGATTTCCCGGCCGTAACGACCTGAGTCCATAACCATATCGCCCAGCACCAAGTGCGGGTTGGCGACATACCACTCGTTGACCGAGCGATCGCGATCCACAGTTCTGCGACTCGCATCGCTGTAGACAGTCAGACATTGGCCTTTTTGAAGCATCGACTCACTGGCTTGAGTCACCTTTTGCCATGGATGTGAGGCGTTGAACTTCGGAGCCGTACGCTTTCTGAAAACAAGGATGTCGGTTACCACTTGCGTGGCGGCTGACTTCTTGAATGCCGAATCTGGCAACCGGATGGCTCCCAGCATCTCTGCATGAGCGTTGATCCAGTCACGATGGCCACGAGTTTGGCTGTCCATCGTGTAGGCCGAAGTGATCATGACCACCAACCCACCGGGACGCACCATGTCAATGGACTTGCCGATGAAGTAGTTGTGCAGATTCCACTCGCTGTAGCCCACCTTGCGGGTCTCCAGCGACTTGTGATTCCCGAAGGGCACATTGGAGATCGCCAGGTCGTAGAAGCCGTGAGGCACCGGGGCCTTCTCGACTGCACTGCTATGTACCTGCACATTCAGTCCGCCAAACACCAGGTTCAGCAACTCGGAGGACATGCTGTCCAACTCCACCGCTGTGATCTCACTCTTGACTGCAAGATCCGCTGGCATGTTGGCCAGGAACAGACCTGTACCGGCTGCTGGTTCAATCACGCGTCCCCCGGTAAAACCGAGTTGACGCACGATTTGCCACATGGCCTGAATGATCACCGGGTCGGTGTAATAAGCATTTGTGGTACTTGCGCGGGCACTGTTGAACTCATCCTCGCTGATGAGGGCTTTGAGTTGTTCTCGCTTGGACGACAGGCTGTTGCCCTGGAGATCCTCGAACATCCGCGCCGCACCACCCCACCCGCTGTATGCGAGTAATTGGTGCCGGTCATCGTCTGTGATCGCGTCTTTGTCTGACCGACGTTTGAGCATGAGCTCAATTGCGGCCAGATTCTGGTCGATTCGCTGCGTGACAGACACGCCAGGCGCGTACCGGGACGGGTTGAATTGCGGCCAGACCATTTGGGACTCTGTTGCCACGCTCTCAACTTCGATCTGACTTTCATTGGCGGCATCAACATAGATCGCCTGCATGACTTGCCGTTGTGGCGCCAAGGTTTGCTCGGAAACCGAGAATGTTGCGTGAACCAGTGCCGCAGCCACCACCGCGACGGGTGTCGGGGATAACTGGGGAAAGACAGAGTGACTCTGCGTCGCCTTGAGACTAGACAGGAAATCTTCCGGTTCAAAGCCAGGCAGCCACTGGGTTGGAGAAGTGGCGTGCCGTTTGTTTTGTGTTCTACCCATAGGGTCTCCGAAAAGAATTCGCGGAGACACCTTCCCCTGCGGGAAACGTATTTCCCGCGAAGGTTGAAGATTGGCGTGCCATTGGCACGCATCCAGCAGTTTGAACTGCGAAGATCTGTTGAGGTCGCATAGACCTTTCCCAAAGACACGTTGGATTTGTCTTTGGGAAAGGTCACCGCATGAGCGGTGACCCACCAGATGTGGGCTGGTGAAAGTTGGCCCCAGAAGGGGTGGATTGTTGAGTTATTCGTCGGTCATGCGAATGAGATAACTGCCTGACAAGATTTCGAGCTGCAGCCAGATGTTGCGGGCTTTTCCATCACGTGAGTCACTCTGAACGACCCAAACATTGAACTGCTTGGGTTCGTCATCACAGTGGCCGCAAAATTCACTGGCATGTGCAATGACATCAAGGAGACGCGCGCTTTCGTAGGGAGTCAGGTTGTCTTCTCTCGCCATTGGACGTCTCGTAACGAGAACGCCGATGGCTTCCATTTCCATTTGCACGGGTAGTGCAAAGTGCATGCGCTTTGCATGCGTGGATACATCGATTGATTCGACGACATTCGAAGGTGTCAAGTTCATGTTCACTTGCTTGTTTACTTCGGTTGGCGTTGTGTTTTTAATAGGAAATCCAATTTCACCGCTGACGGTGTTGTTTGTTTTAGTACAGATACCGATAGGCCCCCAACAACGATGTCGCTGTGAAGACCACCTGCATCATCAGAAGGCTTTTGATCCTTCCAAGCACGGCATAGGTGATCCATGCCGCATTGGAGACAAGGAATGCAATCCATCCATAGCCGGACCACGGCATGTTGGCCGCAAGAATTAGCGCGCCTACGATGCCCATGATCGAGCCGAACCATTCGACGCAAGAGCTGACGAACTGGCGGCGGTCTGGTTTCACAAATCCATATGAAATTGTGTTGCTTTGCATGGAGTGTTGCCTTGTGGTGGACAGTCTCCCAAGACCACGGGTTCAACCGTGATTTCAGGATCCTTCTGGTTTGATTTTTGGGTTGAAACTGTTGCGTTGACCCCAGCCTGAGAGGGGGGGGACGCGCCTTTTTGTTTTTTGCGCTTTTGCTCAGTACGCTTTTTTTCGAATTGCATGACCGATCGATTCAGGTCAAAGCCGTCGACGTCCACTTTCAAGCGAACTGCACGCTGCGCTATCCGATCAAAACGGTCCATGACAAATTCCATGCGCAAGATTGCCACGGGCGTTGGTGATCAGGGATTCGGTTTTATCCGACATGTGTGTCCTCTGTATAAGACAGGGTCATCGCCAAAACAGGGATGCGTCCCTGCCGGTTGAAAATATTGCTGGTGCGCCAGCTCGATCACCGATGGTGGTAATGGCACAAAGTATAACGGTATATCGGCCTGAAAAGCCTGGCTCTGGGTAGGCATAGGCTGCCCAACCAGGGTGGTACATCAGAAGAATCAAGGCTCAAACTCGACCGTCACGAATGTACATATTCGGGTGCGCTGTCCGCCGTCATGCCACGACAAAAAAAACACCCCGCACACCCTTGGGAGGGAGAACGGGGCGTTTTGGGCAAATGATTATTCTTGCCAGTTAACAAACCCTGGTGAAGAGGCTTGCTCCCAACGCAAGGGGCGCTGGGATTGGTATTGCGTCATCGGTTGATGTGCCTCTGTAGGCGCTGGGTAAACAGGGGTCACAGCAACGGCAGCAGGAATCACTCGGTTTTTACCGCCTTCATTGAGGATGAGGACGGCTTGACCGACATGGATGTCCGGAGCAGGCAAGGGCTGGACAATGGCAAACACGCGAGTCCGGTTGTATGGAGCTGGTGTTTCCACTAGAACCTCGATCGCTGTTTCGGCCCCGATATGTTCACCAGCGGCCTGACCGCCGACGCCACCAATGGCAGCGCCGACGAGTCCCAGGACGCTGCGTGCAGCGGTTCCCGAGTTCTTACCCAGGCTCACGCCGATCAAGCCGCCGAGGGCTGCGCCCACGGTGGCACCTGCATAAGCAGATTGCACCCGAGGTTGCACCTTCACTTCTCGCAATCCGAGAACCACACCTTTTGTGACGCTCTGGACAGACTGCGCACCGCTCAAGCGGTAGACATTTCCACTTTGTGCTGATGCCAAGGGGCTGACAGCAAGGAAAAACAGGAACATGCCCAATAAAACGGAGACTTTGGCGATTGAAGCCAAAACTACCGCGGAGCATCCCCGAACAAAAGAACCGATTGTTTTCATACATTTCCAAAAAAATGCAGGGACACCGGCCCCGAAGGGAGAAAGTGTTCCCTGCGGGTTGTCGTGGTTTACTCACGATTTGGGCAATACGCCCATGATCTGACGGAAAACTAGGAGTCGTTGTCAGATGTTTGTTGGTCAAAGAAATAGACGATGGCTTCGTCATCTGCCTGACTATTTGATTGGGATGAATCATGGTTGCCGTTGGAGTCCCGAGACTGGTTTGAACCAGTGACAAGATCCCATGCGGTAAGCACTAAATATCCTCCAAGGATCAGAATTGGCCAGTTCATGGCGCTTTCTCCATCGCACGCGAGCGTGCAAGGTACCTTAACGGTTGCATCTTTCGATGTCACCGTACTGGATTTGGTGTGATGCTGAACGACCTCAGCTGGCTAGTCACAAGGACAAGTGAAATTTAATGGTAACACCACGGCTTGCGGGGCGAAAAACAGTGTTTTGAAAGCGGAGAGTGTTTCGTCAAGCTGGTGCTAATCTCTCACGCTGTTCTTTCGGTAGGAAACCATGTCCCCGATCACCATCGATTTGTTTGACCCCGATACGCTTGTTTTTGACGACGAGCCGGACCTTTTTGTGCGTGTGGACACCGTGCCAGTGGTGTTCACGGTCAGAGGTATAAGGTACTTCACACCCCGGTTCAAGCTGGTTGGTGTCAACATCGCCATGCTACGCACAGAGTCCGAATTTCGCGCCGCATTGCTTAAAGCGACCACGCACGAATCTAACCTGCTCCTAGAGTCGATTCAATCCAAGGCGAATGCAACTCACCAGGCGAACGAGCATCAGGTGCTGCTTGCCGTCTTGATGTTTGATATTGATGCAGCCGAGGCGGCGATGGATCGGCTTGAACACAAACTGCGGGCAGGGTTGACGGTCGTATCCCCTGTTGGGGATTCAACATGAGCGACATGGGCGCCCATCAGCGTTTTGGGAATCACCAGGCAATTCGACGGTTCCGCGGCTTTTATCTGCCCCACGCAGACTCTCCCCACGGTCTAGTCGAAGAATCACTGGCATGGGGGGTCTTCGATGTGCAGTCGCTTTGTTTTGGTCCCCGGTTCGTCCTGGTAGCTGCTAGCCACGCCGCATGGGCGGTCGGACAGGGTGCGATATGCGCCGGCTTGTCGGCCTTGATTGAACATTTCAAGGGCGAGCTGGGTTTGCCGACAACCAGCGGCGCGAAGGTGCCCGAGCCTGACTCGCGCTCAATCTGGGTACTTCAGACTCCCCAGAAAACCTATCAATGGGTCATTTATGACCAGCGACATCATCGTGTCTCTTGGTCTGCCCTGTTCTCAATCGATCCACGCTGTTTGCCTGGCACTGCGAGCGCACTACAGATGTTGTTTCCACTGAATGCAATCGAGGGAATTGAGGCCATGCAGACTCAGTTCTGGTCCAAACTGCCCTCGTGACCAGGCTGTGGGCATTGCGTTTATCAACACTGTTTGCCCCGCCACGGCCCTTGTGAATCCGGTGCGCTGAAACGAAAAAAACCCCCCGAAGATGCCCTGTTAAGGGGCATCGACGAGGGGTCTTTGGGTCGCACATCCGCAATTAATGCTTCAGTGTTTCCTTTTGAGTAAACAGCCTTTCGGTGCGAATCCGGCGCATGTGCCGAAGCATAAAGCGACTGTCTGACGCAGCTTCAGTGCCACGGTCGAACTGCTTGGAGGTCTTTTGGACCTCCTCGATTTTGGCTTCGAGGGCCTGGTCCGTAAGGGCCGTGACCTTCTCGAAGAAAACCCTTTGAAAAGCTTTTTCCAACATGGTGACTTACCTTTCAGTGAGTTGCATGTTGGTGGGATTGAATCGCTTGGCGAACGAGCGCCTTGCGACCAGAGTCCATGTTCTCGCACAAGGCAAGAACGCGAACCCGGAGTCCCTCACGGGCCAATATTTTGCAGACTTTAATCAGAACGACATTTGATTCGTCGCGCAGCATAGAAGGCTGCTTTTCAAGGTTTTGCATAACCAGCACAGGGAAACGTGCCGCATTGTCAATGAGGGGACTGTTCATACCATTCTCCAGAAATGGACGGACTATCCCCATGAACGGGAAATAGTTCCCGTCCGGGTTGATGTTTGCTAGTGCGCTAGCTCGACCGCTCAAAGAGCAAGTGACTTCATCATAAGGCCATTTTTTTTGTATCCAGATCGTGCATAGGTTGAATTTTCAAATTCGAATAAATCGACACTTTTGGCCGAGTAAGTATGCGATTTCGACTATTTGCTCGGATTCCTGGCGATAGATTGTTGTTCTCTCTCAGGGATACTTGGGAACCCAAACTTCAGCACTGGAATTGACTCATGGCGCATGCCCCCGTTACGACGTCGATGCACAGGGTTACGGTCAAGGTAGCCGGCAGCTTAATCAGCGCATCGGCAATTCGCTATGAACCGGACAGCTACCAGACCTTGCTTCTGGAAGCGCGAAAGAAATTCGGTTCAGCGCTTTGCATGTGCCATGGCACCGCGCTTCAGCTGGTCATTCGGGAGCGCAACAGCAAGCTGTTCCTGGCGTGCTGGCCGGATCAGGCCCAGTCCCATGCCCTTGACTGTCCGTTCTTCAGCGCAGCGCGTGACGGTGGCGTCGCCGGGTACCAAGAGGGTGCCATCACGGACAATGGTTTATCGACAACGCTTTTATTGCATCACCCTTTGGTGCAACATAAACCCAGCCGTGATCTGTCGGTCGGTCATGCCAAGGCGCCACGGGCCAGCGGGCCGTCCAGGCTGCACATATGGGGCTTGCTGCATCACTTGTGGGAGTCTGGCGGGCTCAACCGGTGGAATCCGGGCTGGCACCGTGATTGGGGTTTGGTGCGCTCCATGTTGCGCCGCGTCGCCCAGGGAACCCTCGTTGATGAATCCCCGCTCCTGGAGTCGCTCTATATTCCTCCTGTATGGGTGCCAAAACGCAAAGATGACATCAGCTCCCATTGGGCTGATTTCAAGCGGCCACTGTTGCGGAAGAATCGTGCCAGCGATGTTGTCGCATCAGGCTTTGTGATTGGTATTGTGCGCAAACTCGAACCGACAGAATATGGGTTTGCAATAAGGCTTCAGCACCATTCCGCGCTGTTCTATATGGACAAGGCCACCGCTGATCGACTGGCTAGTTACAGCCGGCGTGGTTGGTCGGCGATCCGAATGATGCCCAGCAACGGTAAGCCTGGTGATGGTGCCGTGGTAGTTGTAGCGATGCGTATTCAGGCGTCTGCCAGCAACAAACTGGTCATTGTTGAGGGCGCGCTGATGCGGGTCTCGCACAAGTACATTCCGGTGGCCAGCAGCTACGAAGAGCGAATGGCCGAACTTCTGATTGACACCGACCGACGCTTCATCAAACCCCTGCATTACGACCAGCACAGCATGGATCTGGTGCATTTTGTCCTGACTGATTGCGCACCCGTCGAAGGCGGTCAGACTTCCCCATGCAAGGTCGCTCTGTTCGTCTACGGAGCCGCGATCGACCCGATGCATCAAGTTCGGTTGGAGACAAGCGATCGTGAACTCGCGCTGCGCATGGGGTGCAGATTCTGGATGTGGAACGCTGCCGCCAACCCTAATATCCCTGCGCTCCCCCTTGCCTTCCGACAGGTTGATCAATCCCATTTACTCACCCCCAACTCATAAGGAGAACCAAACCATGGAACCTAAACTAGTCCCCAATTTTCTATTGCACTCCAGCGATCCTGAAGCGTCGAAGCCAGCCATAGATAGTCTGCCCACAAGAGTTCCTGCAGCCAATGACGCTGAGAAGATTTATGAAGTGAAGAGAGATTTTGATGATCTGCCCAACTCGCCGCCTTTAAGCATCCCGATGATTGGTTCGGCGCCAGTCTTGGTCATGGCCGCACCGGCTGAACTGGTTGTTGAGCCGGTAGGTTCCACCCTGCGCAAGGAGAGTATCTTCAAATCAAACTCTTTGAAGCAAACACAGTTGCCTCAAGGCTGGACATTGCGAGGCGATCTTATCTCGGAGAGCGACGTCACCATTTCGTGCAAGGTCGTTGGAAACATCCAATGCTCGAACCCTGAAGCTTCGATTAACTTGACAGAGTCCTGCGTGTCAGAGGGCGACATCACTGGTCGAGACATCACGCTGCGTGGGCACCACACTGGCAGTATTGACGCATCGATTGGTAGCCTCGCCATTGAAGCAAGCGCTCATATTACGGGCGATGTCCTGTACACAAACATCAAGATGAATGGTGGACTGCATAGCCTCACCTTGAGTTACGTCGATGGCAAGTCGGACGTCGGCCGCCGCGACTAATCGCCCGTTACCCTTATTACTGGATCATCTTATGAGCAAATCAATTCCCATCGACAAACTTCAGCCCGAAACACAGCCTCAATTGGTCTCTATTGCCATTCTTGAGTCTGTTACAGCTTTCCTGCCAGAGTTCAGTATTTTCAAAGGTGACATCGAGGCAGACCCGGGTAAAGATCTCGGTATCCGAATTGACTGTCGACTGGAAGGCTCAGTCGTCATTCCCAGTGGGGGCGTTATTCACATCGGTCCCACTGGCAGCGTCAAAGGTGCGTCCATCGAGGCTGATTACATCTTCATTGAAGGGTCCGTGGAGAGCAAGATCGTATCTCGCAAGGGCGTCGAAATCACCGGCACTGCAGTGGTCAAGGGGCAGGTCGAATACCAGGGATCCTTGAACATGCACAACATGGCCAAAGTACGGGCGTCGATCCAGTACGCGGGACCGGATGATTTGCCGGTCACAAACTGAAGATTGCGGGCTGCAGGCCACCCGTAGGAAACGTAATGACCACTATTTCTTCAAGATTATTTACAACAATGGATCCCTCTGAATGGGATCGAATTGTGACGAGTTACAACGAAGTTATCTACGCAAACATTCGTGAGCGAGTTGGCCAAATGTCAACTGACGATATTGACCGTTACAGTGCGAAGTACAACACGCCGACTAGCACTTCTGAAGACGTCCTCTCCCATATGCTCGAATGGGGGGGGTTCAAAGGAATGTTGCTGTCTGGCGGTTTGGTCAAGAATGACTCGCCGCTTTTCAATCGGCTGATGCGTAATGAAGCTGCACTACCTCACAGTCCACCACGTTCATTTGGCAAGAGCTGGTACGAACTTCTTGATTTTCCGGAATCTGAGTTCGAGTGCCAAGTTATGCTGAGTGGCATTGGCCGGCGCAAGCGCGAGGTGAATCAATCAGTCTGGTTGATGTCGGTCAACGAATGTTTGTGGGCCTGCCGCGATGGTTCTGAAAAAGGAATGATGTTGATTGGTGCCGATGCGTTGTGGCGCGACTCTAACGCAGAACAACGTGCGGAGCTGTGGAAAGAAATCCAATCCTACTTTATTGAGAATGAGATTTCTTTCAAGCTGACTTACGGTCAATGGGAGCAGCCTTTCACACTGTGTCTACGGCCGCGCCTAGGCGTTGAGATTGCCGCTACGCTGATCGCGCAGATGCCCCCTCCCCTGTCTGACAGTGTTTTCTCATTTGCTCATGTGGAGCCCAATTTTCCCCTGCGCTGGTTGCTGAGGAGGTGACTTGACCTGCTTTAGGACCGTTTAGAAATGAGCGACGGTAGGCTCCTGATTTCATCGGTTCACAAAAAGCAAAAGGCCCGCAGCTTGACGCCGCGGGCCTTCTTTACCATCACATTTTCCACATCAGTGTCTAGTGTGCAATTGCACTGCTGGACATGTTCGATTGATGCATGAACTGCTTCACCCGAAAAAGAACATCCTTTCCGCGAGAAGTAGTCTGAATCCTCGTACTCCGCGCCTCTGAGGCGCGTCGCCGTTGAATCCACAAGGCATCGGGTAACGAAACCCCTGCACTGTGCAACAGCTGAGGGGTCAGTGGAACTTCTGTCGTTTTGGTAGTTGAGGTCATGGGTTTTCCAATCTGAATCCGGGCATGTCGCCCTTTTGTGACTCTCTATTTGAGAACCACAAAAGGACGACACGCTCCGTCATCGCATAGATGACCGACAACCTCACAGAATGACCGCACAAATACTGGAAAACCCACGAGCTCAGACGCCTGTCTTTCGACAACCATCCAATGTTCATGAATGCTTACTCAAGTGCAATCAAGCTGTTGTCAGCACAATGTACTGACGACCAAAAATCACCAAATCGCTATCACAGCGATGGCCCTCAACCCGCAGGCCAAGGGCATTGAACCTTGTGTTGCCACAAGGAACGACATCCGAAAATGTCTTTAACCAAACCGATTTCTCGGGCGCTCGAACACAAGGAGCGAGCTATGCATATATGCGAGTACAAGCCTCGCGAATTAACCACTAGGGCCAAAACGAATTTTCATGATACACATTTTTTGTCTGACCTAGCCTTGTTCAGCAATGTTTTTTGCCTACCGCTGCAGTAGTTACTCACATTTTCTGTGGATAACTCTAGAAGGTCGGGGCGTTATCCCCCGCCCGCGCTAGAGCGGCCCGGGCTGCCTGTTTATTCGGCAGCTATCGACAAATCTTTGCTAAACTGCAAGCACTTTCATTTTTTGAAGTAGAGCTGACTCATCAGCATTTAACTCACCCACCGGGAACCAAGACCCGGATCGGGTCTGGCGTTCCTTAAATCAGGAATTCACCATGAATACTCACCAACCTCTTGCAGGTATGGTACAGGTTCGACTTCAAGTCAAACCATTTTCAGGACAAAGCCTCGGACTTATCAAGTCAAAAGGCTGGCGTTGTTTTGTTCTCGCACCAACCAGCGGCCCATCCGGGCTATTCACCTGGATATTCAAACGCGGCGCCAATGCCGTGATGCTGTCCCAATCCAGCGCGGTTGCGCAAATCCAGACAGTTTCATTACCGTGCAATGACGAGGCTCTTGAGCTGTGCTCCTTGTTCGTGCAGTCTGGTCTTGCCCTTCCAGCCTAATGTCCAAGGACTTTGACATCTTCGGCCCCATGGTCGAAGGACTGGCCTCGCCAGACGCACCTGCGGGTGACCCGGCAGGTCTTGCGAACGTTCAGTTCATTCCGAATCTGGACGAATACGAAAGAGTCATCATTTTTTCTTCCGGCGGAAAAGACTCTTTAGCCTGTGTGCTCTATCTGCTGGACCTTGGGCTCTCGCGCAGCAAGATTGAGTTGCATCATCATGATGTCGACGGCCGCGAAGGGAGTCATCTCATGGACTGGCCTGTGACGCGCTCATATAACGAGGTCATGGGACGAGAACTTGGAATCCCTGTGTTCTTCAGCTGGAAGCAAGGTGGATTTGAGCGGGAGATGCTGCGGGAGAACTGTGGCACCGCGCCTATCACTTTCACAAGAGGTGATGGGACGTTGGTAACGATGGGCGGGGAACGCTCCAAGAACAGTACCCGACGCAAGTTCCCCCAGGTATCGGCCAGCCTGGCTACCAGGTGGTGCTCGTCAAGTCTGAAAATTGAGGTGGGATCGAGGCTTTTGATTAACGACCCACGATTCACCATTGGAAAAACATTGGTGATCACAGGTGAGCGCGCAGAGGAAAGCGCAAACAGGGCCAAGTACGCTGTGTTTGAGCCCGATCGGTCTGACAACCGTCTGGGGCGCACGCCGCGGTGGATAGACCACTGGCGTCCAGTCCATGCCTGGAAAGAGGCTGAGGTTTGGAGGCTGATCGAAAAGCATAAGGTAAATCCACATCCTGCGTATCACGTAGGGTTCGGACGAGCTTCCTGTTTGGCATGCGTGTTTGGGTCAAAAAACCAGTGGGCAACCATCCGGGAAATTGCACCAACACAGTTCGCGCGAGTGGCTAACTATGAGAAGGAATTCGCAACGACGATTCACCGTAAATATTCGGTGATTGAGCAAGCTGATCGGGGGACTTGCCATTCCACGGCTCATGAATGGAAGCACGTTGCAATGAGTGACGAGTACACCCTTCCATTTTTTGTTGACCCGTGGGTGCTGCCAGCCGGCGCATACGGTGAAAGCTGCGGACCGACCTGAGTTGGTCGTTCAATTGAAATTTCGTACCGCTAACGCAAGACACGGAATTTCACACCACCTGCCAACGGTTCTTCACTGTGCGCAGGTCAATTTAAGCCCGAGTAGATACCAGCCCTTTTGGGTTGGTGTCTCCAGGGTTCTTCATCGAGAAAATCAAAATGACAATTTTAAATACCTGGCACCAGGTAACAAGAAATGCAGAGAAATCTGCGATTGGCGTGTCTGTTCAATTCAAATCCAGCATGCAAGCCGAGCCAACTCACATTGGCCTGAATTTTCAGCAAGCGGTATTCATTGGACTCATCATTGATCCGGAAGAATATTCCGACTTCGATGAAGTAAGCCTGCCGATGTACAAGATCCGGTTCGGGTCAGGTTTGGAGCTGGCAGTCATTGAAGAAGAAATGTACTGCTCGTGCAACCGGCTACCTGATGTCTTGGCTTTGTGTGCGGCAGTGAATCTCGGATTCGCAACTGCTCGCAAGCTTGGCTTCGATGGCCCGTTTGATCTTGACGCGCATGCGAGCGTTAGTGAACGTGATGCGTTCACGAGTGCTATTGATTCATATCACCCCGGATGGGCACCTGCGCCTTCACGGCTGGTGCACTCCAAATTTTGAGAAAAAATTATGAATAACGAACAAATTCGTCTGGCGCAACGCCTTGGTTTGGCTGTGCTGGAGAGTATTCAAGAGGCCGGCGAGTTGGGTGCACCATCCGGCGTCTTGTATGCAGCATTGCTGCATACCGGTTGCAGTCTGAACCAATTCCAGTCACTGATGAGGCCGCTTGAGAGTCGCGGCTTTGTGGTTCTGGAGGACGACTGCTATACGATTTCTGAAAGCGGTGGGGCCTTCATAACGCGCTTGCGTAGCGTGACGGCCCAACCAGCAACAGGAGTGGCATGAAATGGTCAAAGAAATGGGATTGACCCGCGCGATCAAGGCGCTGAAATTGGCCGCTGATTGTGGCGGCGAGCTGGATCGAGCGGAGTACCAGGGGGCACATGACGATTTGGTTATTTTGCGCGACAAGATTGTTGCTCATGACGCGGCCCTCAACCAGGCAGAGGTCTCACCTACCGGTGATGACTACAACGACATCATGGCCGCAATGTCCTTGTAATCGTCTCAGAGAGTCACCAACCCGCACGGGCCCTGCTCCACCGGGGCCGGTGCCCGTCATATCCATAGTCATGAAAACAAATCATGAAACTCGAAGTTCAATTCATGGTCCCAGTGCCTGATTGCTTCACCAACGACCTGACTGCCTTGATGGCATTCGGGACATAGAGGAAATTCAAATGGACAAAGAAATTGTCGGCGCCGATCTACAAAAGACTGGCGAATATTTGGTCAAACTGGCCAATGTTGGAAACCTGGATCATGGGCAAAATCCGGCGCGGACCGTGCCTGGTATCCGCAACACAATGGCACCAGCTAAAACGCTGGCAGAGGCCTCTACGTTGTGCTCGGAATACATCCGGCGCAACGAGCTGGGCGGCGGCAACTGGGCTGGCGGCGAGGTGCTTTTGGATGGTGTGATTGTGGCCCGCGTGAGTTACAACGGCCGTGTCTGGCTCACTGATTGATGGACTCACCGTCCGCGCAGGTTTTCGGCTGCGTTCAAACAATGGCCGCGAGGGTCATGACAGATGGCTAAGAAGCGACGCAAAGGCTCTAAGGTTGCGAACTTCCATATTCGTGTTCGACAAATCATGAACGGTATGGGACAAGCCGGTCCAAAAAGACCCGTATTCATCGTCCAGGGCATGCGCATCATCAAACTGACTCCAGCCGAGTACGATAAGTGGTTGGAGGATGAAGCTCAATCGAATCCATGGCCAATAAATTGAAATTTGTGAACAAACTTTGGCAAAAATTGACGTCATTGTTCCCAGTGCTTAACGGCAACGGACCCACTGACGATGACTTTGATCAGATGCGCTCCTGGAGCATCAGCGCGCAGTTGGCAGCGGTTCCCTCGGGCTACCTTGAACAAGTTCCACCGGAAGTCGCGGCCCTGATTCGTGCCGCAAAAGAACTTCATCAAGAGATGGAAAGTGGCGCTGCAGCACGGGATGCACGGTGCGAGCCCTGCCCCGATCTTGGATAGATTTTCAAACAAACTGAAAGCTCGGTTGATCCCCAAATAACCGAACGGTAGTCAAAAAATGGCAACATTCTCCGCAATGTTGCCATTTTTTTTGGCTGCTCGCTCCGCATCTTCATTGATTCGGCTTATGGGGGCGGGCTATCCGACGGTGGGCGTGACCGTGCTTATGCCAACGAGAAATATCCTGAAAATCTCACAATCAAGGCTTGCCAAGTCGAGCTAGTCGTGTAGTCTGAATTTCTTGAGATACAAACATCGTGAAGGAAGCCACTATGGCCAAAGCAAACTACAAGTGGAAGGTAGAGGATGCCCCAACTGGGCCGAACAAGTCGATCCAGTTTCGCGGCTGGCCAAGCGCCATCTACAAGAACCAGCAGCAGGATTTTTGCGGGGGAATCCAGTGCAAAGACGACTACACCCCATTCCGAGCCAGAACCGGACAGCACGCGCCTTTGCGCGTTCGTATCTGCGACCATTCCGTTCAACCCTTCAAATGGCGCACCCTGGAGGGTGAGCATGGCACACTTGATCAGGCAAAGGCGGCCCTTGCTGCGTTCATTGGGAATCACCCCGCCGTGATGCCACTCGAATTTCTCCAGTCAGCGCTCGACGCAGTGTCGCCGGAAAGCCCATGTCGCTAAGTGTCATAACCCTGTTCGATTTGAAGCCGCAGGACCGCGTGATCACCATGACCCAGGCAGCGTATGGACTTCCAAGCCAAGAGGTCACGTTGTATGTCGAGTGCGCTAATGCGTTGACGGGCGTAGTGTATGCATTGAGTCCCAGTGGTAACCGTCTCACAGTATCGTTTGCGAACATCCTGGATGTTGAAATCTGCAGTACACCGGTGACGCTGGTGGTCGCCGATGGTATTTGGGATGCCCACCAGTGCGACCCGGCCTACCGTGGCAGGCCTGTGCGTGCAATAGCAGCGATGCTTGACGAGCGCGGCAATTTTTCTGGCCTTTGCATACCGAAGTGGCCTGGTAGCAGACCGGGCCACGTATTGCATATCAATGTCAAACCAAACTCTGTTGGCGTTTCAGAAGCAGACATTCTTGGCGCCTTGCCGACGAATCGGGTGCACCGATTCCATGATCCCGACCTTGACCGTAATCGCACGAAAAGAATGGCGTGTAACCGGATCAAGGGGTTCATTGAGGCGTCACTGAGCACAGGTATGCACAGCCGATTGCCCGTCGATCCGAGTTTAAAAGCGAAAGGTGGCATGCTGCTTTCGCGGTCATGCATGTTGTAAACAGTACGGACAGCCAGATAGATCGTTTTTCAAAACGGCCGGTGAGCAGGCCACTTTGAAAACCCCGCACAAGGCGGAATTCGAGTTTTACTTCGATCAGGAAAACTATTCAGACACAGTCCAGCCATCGCTGCCTTTGACAAAGCGCATTGGTGCGATCCCTTTATTGGTGCTGCCCATCTGTGCTATCTCCATTTCAACATCGCACTTGTATGCCTTCTCGCCATCTCCTTTGCAGCCGATTAATTTCACGCTTTTGACCTCAGGTATAAAACTCTTCATGATTTCTGATCCTTTGTTACCGCCCAATAGCGCCATTGCTGATGTTGCGGTAGCCGTCATTTTCTTGTCAATCGCTGACTTGATGTCTACTTCAGTTGGAGCACCCCCGCAAGCCGAAAGAACAAACATGGCCCCAGTTATGAAAAAAATTCGAAGTGGTTTGGCAGTGGAAAGCACTAGTTACTCCCTTGATTTGATGATTTAAGTTATGCGTTTGGAAACTCAACCCAAAAACAATTGACTCGCTGAGCGTAAGAACTCGTGCCAGTTAGAAAGATGCAAGACGGAAACTCTTTACACCAATGTGTCTGGCATTAGCGCCTCAACGGATTTTAAGTTTCGTTATTGATGTCTTGTTCTCGGCATCGCCGCGTATTCTGGCACATCAAATCGTTGCTCGGTCGTTCGATTGAAGCAACAACCTAGATGGTTGTAACTTGAGCAAAAGAATCACTCACAGGCGGTGAGTTGGTGGCTATTCAAATTCAAGCCGCGATATCCAAGTAGATCGGTTTTCAAAATGGCCGGTGATCAGGCCACTTTGAAAACCCCGCCTTAGGCGGAGGTTTGGGTTAGTTCATAGAACTGGTGTCAGCTTCACAAAACAAGGCGCCGGCAATCCAGCGTACTTTGTCTTGTTTCAGCTTTGCACACTTTGGGTGTGATGAGCATGGGCATCGCGTACACGGGTCCATTTTTGCGGATGATCCAGTACTTCCCATTGCTCGATGCTCAGGCCATGCCATTTGCATGTATCGGCAATTACTGTTTGCACAACTTCTTCAATCGCTTCTTCACGCGTGTTGAAAAAACCGATGTAATTGTGATTTGTGGCCTCAAAGTTGGGCTGGGTTTCACCGGGGAGTAAAACCAGTGTTCCTTGCCCTTCCTGCCCGCGCAGGTGGTACCCGGCCGCATGGATGAGTGACAAGGCACTGTCGCCTATGACCAGCGCGCCTGGCTTGACGGTACGAGCAAAGGCGTGCTTGAGCCGCTCGGCCAGATCATTCATTTCTCCCTCGGAGTTTCCCAGGTTACCGGCGAAGGCTTCCCAGAATTCGGGCGCTTCCAGATTGATCGCATCAAAGCGGCACTTCGATGGTTTGCCCGAAAAGTCGTTCCAGTCACGAACCCGGCGCACAAGGCACAAGTGGAGTTCCTGATTCGGCGTAGGGTGAAAGTGCGTATCCGACAGTGCCGCGCTGACCAAGGTCGAGAGCGATTGGCCACGCAACCCGCCCATCAGGGATGACCAGTATTCGATAGTCGTCGATTCAATTTCGTCTGAATGGTTGCCGTGTTCGTCACGGAAGTCGTCAAATGCACAACATGCATGATCCGGTGATGAGTCATTTGCTGTGAAATAGCAAATCATGCTGGTTAAGCCCTGATATGCCTCGATTTCATCAGCATCAATTGGCTCAGCTGGGACGACCAGCCAATCATTGATGAGGTCATGCTCGATTCGGAAGGCCGCATTCACGGCTGACGTGATCACGATGGTGACGGAGTCCACCAGCGTGACATCACAGCTTTCGCAGTTCACATACACAGGAACACTGTTCTGCACGCCGTGCGGGGTTACCTGGACTCTGAAGTCGAGCGTGTTGGGCAAGCATTGGAACGCCCAATGGTTTTCGTGTAGGTGACCCATATCGAGCGCTGCAATGCTTTCGCGTTGCATCACCTTCAATAGCGTTGCCGCCCATTGCCCATCGTTGGTATCGGAGGGTGCCGACTGCCATGCCTTGAATTCTCCGTTCATCAGTTCGGTGCGACTGACCAGACCCGCGTCTGTTCCAATCTGTTCCCATGTCTCCGATGCGTCGTAGCTCACGTACGTGAGACATGAAAAAGCAGCTCTTGGCAGGTACGGAATGTCATTCAGAAGCCGTTCATTTCCAAAGATGATCGCCGAGCGATAGTATTTGCCCACAAAGTCTTGTGGACTCAGTTGCTGCTTCTGCTCAACAAGAAACTGCAGCATGACTCGCTTCATTTCTTCGTAGACAAGCTGAAGTTGTTCGCCCGAGTTCTGCAAATTGGCACGGTCTGGCATCAATGCAATGAATCGTTCCGAATCCAGATGAACAATGTTGTCACCCACGTTGCTCTGGCTTTCGATTGGAAGACCTTGAAGAAAAAAGCGCGTGGAACAGTAGCCGGCGGTGATTGCGCGCTCGGGAGCGAAATGTATGCCCTGAATGCTGACATATCCAACGCTGGTTGCCTGTCCTTGCAGGTTGCTGCGCGCGTAGGGTTGATCCAGCGCCACACCATTGAGAATGATGGGAATATCGAATCCCTTGGCACGCTGCTCAATGGCGTCATCGAGTTTCCATTTTGATACCGATTGCTGCGACTGCGGGCTCCACGCTGGGCTTGTTTCCATCAACTTGTCTTTCAAGCCGTTCAGTACTATCCGAGTCCCTTTGGTTACGGGATCAGGATCCAGAGCTTCATGAATTTCGCGCTTGCAAACAATGTCCTTCAAGCAGGCCGTGAACATTTTTCCGTTTGAGCGAATGGTGACAGCGTCGCATGCATAGAAGAGGCTGAAAAAGCCCATCCCAAATGGCTTGTCCGAGAGTTGAATCTGTTCATCTTCCCAGCCACTGGTGGCCAGCTTGATGAGATCCTGAAAGTCAGAAATGCCGCAGCCGTCATCGATCACCTCAAGGCGGCGGTTTTCGATGTTGGTTTCGAACACGGCACTGGTGGCGCCAGCGCGCCGGGCATTCTGCATAACCTCGCCAATGACGGAGTAGGACGTGGAGAACCAGTGACCCATGGTTTCGAACAGTTTGCGCTCATTGATGGACGCGCGAATGGTCTTGATGGCTGGGGTAGCCGTAGTAAGAGTTGTTGTCATTGAGTGAACCTTCATTTGAGAATGAATGTCCAGGCACCCTCCCCTGCCGGGAAAGAATGTCCGGACTAGGGATTGGTTTATTGCTGGTGCGCCAGCTCGATTGCACAAAGTGCGAATGAAACCAGTATAGCAAGTGCGCTGATTGGTATAGCATTTCGCCATTCGCCATTCGCCATTCGCCATTCGCCAAACATCCACTTTCGCTGTGCACCGAAACAGTGTGATAAAGTTTCCATCACTTTCTGCATCTGCGGATGTGCGAGCTAGCGTTAACTAGCAAGATTTATTAACCCGAACGGGCCTCAGTGCCCGCAAGGCACGGTGCTCGTTCGAAAACGAAGGAACGACGTATGCCTATTCTCGACAACATGCCGGTCTGCTTACAGCGACTCTCGCTGCAAACAAAAGATCAATTGCAAACTACCCTGGCCAATGATGAAGCATCAAGTGATGAAGAACTCATGTCCTTTTTTTGCGACGAATGCGCCATCCCCCAGGACGCTGCAGAAGCAGCGATCAAGTACCGTCCCCAATTCTTTGTGGACCCGTTTTTTGACCTTTTTGGATTATTCGATAGCCCGCCACCCGCACCGGGTGCTGTTGTCCTCGGGGCGGTACTTGCCCAAAAGTTGAAAGGCAACGGGGAATGAACCAGCCAACTTCAGAGTTAGATAGGCTATTTATCGGGATCTATCCCTGTGGGATCGTCTACGCTGACCGCCTACGTGATGAACATGGAGACTACGCGCGTTTGGCGTTTCTGGATTTCGAAACTCTGTCACTGGACATCAAGGCAGGCTGTCCAACAGAGTTGCAGAAAAGAATCAAGGCTGATGCGGCGATTATTCAGTCGAAGCGAGGCGAGCAGTTTCAGGTCAGCAGCTCTAATCAAACTGTGACTCTTGGCGGTGTAAAACACTAACATCCCCTCGGCAGTCAACGGCCTGATGCAAGTCAGGGCGAGCCTCAATGGCGGACGAAGAAGCCGCGCAAGCGTGCATACAACCAACCCGGACGGGCACCAGTTGCCCTACGGTGGCGGTGTCCGTCCACATTTGAAGTGTGAAATATGGAATCTAAACATTGCCAAGGCTTGCCTGTCGGCCAGCTCAACGCGAAACTAAGCGAGAATTTGGTTATGAGGGCCGGCATTCCCCACAAGAGTGGCGGGCTTGCGTTTCATGCTTTCGAAGAGAGTTATCCGGTGATGGTAAGTGCCCAGGCGTTCTGGAACCCGGTTACTGCATCGTTCGTCATCCCCGAAGCCACCGATCTTTTCGAGCTCGATCTGGCATTGGACTCAGCTGGATATACGGCGGTGAAATTGTGGCAATCCAAAGGCCATCAGCCTGGAATGGCCGGCATATTTCCGTGGTGCCATGCCCAGTATGTTGAACTGGCTTGTTCACTAGGTGTAACTTGGTGGACGCAGCCTGACTTGTGTTGCGAGCCTCAGATTGCCGCCAGTCAAGCGGAGATCGACTACCGGGTCAGGGCAACTGCAACGCTTCTGGAGGGTACCCTACAAACCGTCTACGCCTGGCAAAATGAACTTTCCAAGACCTGCTCTGCAGCCGTCGTTGCGAACATGATCAGGCCGCCTGTCCCTGTTTTGCAGGGGTGGAGTTCTTCTGACTATGTCCGCAGCCTGGACCTTCTCATGCAAGTTTGGGAACGCTGGCAGCCTTGGTTGGCCACGCCTGCCCTGATCGGCGTGGGCTCTGTTTGTCGCAGGACTCTGAACCACCCTACCCATGGGCTGCATGCAATCCTGGCGTCGCTGGAGGGCAATCTGCCTAGCGGCTCCCGGCTGCACCTGTTTGGTGTGAAAGGTACGTGCCTGACGGATATCAAGTCGATGAAATTTGTCGCAAGCGCTGACTCCATGGCCTACGATTTCGGTGCGCGGATTAAGGCGCATCGCGGCGGGTTTTCGAACACGATCAAACACCGTGCTTCTGAAATGACGGACTGGATGACCGCCGCGGCGCAGCGAATGAAGCCAGTACTTGGGAATCAATGCCAGCTTGTGCATTAAGTCTGTGTAGTGCCTTCCCCGTTGAGCGAGGTGGGCGCTGCCATTGAAGGGCTCACTCCCACTGAGAAGCCCCGAGGCTAGTTTTCAAACTAGAAGCCCTGCGCTGATTCCAACGGATCGGCTCAGGGCTTTTTTTGCCTGTCATTTACCTTAAAATTCGGGGATCAGGCCACATTGGCATGTGCGAGCTGCCGCAAGCAGCATTGTTGAACTTACTCATAAGTCAGTAATATAGGAAACAGAAGGATGGCGAAAGAATGACTTCATCAACGCGCTGTCATTTGCGATATTTTCAAGTTGCGCATCAAAGCGGCATTGCAGCTTTTCACCAGCCCTTAAGGGCGAGCGGGCCACGCCCGTGCGCTTGGCATGGCTCCATACCAATAAATCAGGATTCAAATCAGGCGCATAGCCGGGCAGGAAGTGAAGAGTCAGCTTCCCCCCTGTACTGGCGACATATTCCTTAACGTTTGCTTTCTTATGCGCCGGCAAGCCATCAACTACCAGTCGCACTGGTTTTTTGCGTCGATACATCATTTTCTTGAGCAACTCGACAAACAACTCTCCTGTCAAGGGGTCTCCTCGTTTTCAGTGCAATAAGTGACGGTACGCAAAGCTAGCACTGGCGCGGGGGTGGTCTGGGTAGACCGTTGATTTCATTGACTTTCCTGTTCGCTTTGTAAACGGGTATGGTGGCCTCCCACTTTTGAGG
>JAUXQA010000342.1 GCA_030683195.1 Rhodoferax sp.
TTTATTGATGAAATCGACGCCGTTGGTCGTCAACGTGGCGCAGGTCTGGGTGGCGGTAATGACGAGCGTGAGCAAACACTGAACCAGATGCTGGTGGAGATGGACGGTTTTGAGACCAATGTGGGTGTGATTGTGGTTGCTGCGACCAACCGCCCTGACATTCTGGATGCGGCTTTGCTGCGCCCTGGCCGTTTTGACCGTCAGGTCTATGTGACATTGCCCGATATTCGCGGACGCGAACAGATCCTGAATGTTCACATGCGCAAAGTGCCGTTGGGGCAGGATGTCAACGCTTCAGTGATTGCCCGGGGTACGCCTGGTATGTCGGGTGCCGATTTGGCGAATCTCTGCAATGAAGCTGCATTGATGGCTGCTCGTCGCAATGCGCGTACCGTAGAGATGCAGGACTTCGAGAAAGCCAAAGACAAGATTCTGATGGGTCCTGAACGCAAGAGCATGGTGATGCCTGAGACAGAGCGCAAGAACACGGCCTACCACGAGTCAGGCCACGCCCTGATTGGCAAGATGCTGCCCAAGTGCGATCCGGTTCACAAAGTCACCATCATTCCGCGTGGTCGCGCACTGGGTGTGACCATGAGCCTGCCTGCCCAAGACCGGTACAGCTATGACAGCGAGTACATGCTGAGCCAGATCAGTATGCTTTTCGGTGGCCGTATCGCAGAAGAGGTCTTCATGCACCAGAGGACCACGGGTGCCAGCAATGATTTTGAACGTGCTACCCAACTGGCCCGTGACATGGTCACTCGTTATGGCATGACCGATGCGCTGGGCCCCATGGTTTATGCCGAGAATGAAGGTGAAGTTTTCCTGGGTCGTTCGGTGACCAAAACTACCAGCATGAGCGAAGAGACCATGCAAAAGGTGGATTCTGAGGTCCGCCGGATCATCGATCAGCAGTACGCTCTGGCGCGCAAATTGATCGAAGACAACCAAGACAAGATGCACGCCATGGCCAAAGCCCTGCTGGAATGGGAAACCATTGACAGCGAACAGTTGGATGACATCATTGCGGGTAAAGAGCCTCGTCCCCCTAAGGACTGGACGCCACGTGTGCCCCCGGCTCCTGGGGGTGACAGCGGTGCTGGTGGGATTCCTGCCGTGAAGCCTGATGTGGCTCCCACAGCAGCCTGAACGTTGCAACAACTCAAAAACGGGGCTTTTGCCCCGTTTTTTTATTTGAAAATTTGGCAAAGGAACTCGCCACGCCATGCAATGGACTACCGCCCGATTCACGATTGATTTGTCGGCTCCCAAGGTTATGGGTATCGTCAACGCCACGCCAGACTCGTTTTCAGAAACGGGGAATCATCTGGCGACCACAAGGGCGGCACTGGCGCATTGTGAGCAGTTGCTCCTGGATGGAGCCGATATTCTGGATATCGGTGGTGAATCGACTCGTCCCGGTGCCTTGCCTGTGCCCGTGGCGCAGGAGTTGGAGCGAGTTTTGCCAGTGGTGCGTGAAGCTGTGAAGCTGGGGGTGCCTGTGTCGGTTGACACCTACAAGCCCGCCGTGATGCAGGCCGTACTCGATTTGGGCGCCGACATCATCAACGATATTTGGGCCCTGCGCTGGACCGAGCCCGGGACCGTCTTGAGCGGAACCAACGTCGTGTTGCAGCATCCCGGGTGTGGGGTGAGTCTCATGCACATGCACGGCAACCCAATGACGATGCAGATTGCACCGATGGAAGGTGATGTGCTGCCACAGGTGCTTCAATTTTTGCATCATCAGAGTGAGGTTTTATGCCGGCTAGGGGTTCAAAAGACTCAAATTGTGATTGACCCTGGTATTGGGTTTGGCAAAACGGTTGCGCAGAATTTTGAGTTGCTGGCGCGTCAGCAAGAACTTCTGGATCTTGGCTATCCGTTGCTGGCTGGTTGGTCTCGCAAGTCGTCTCTGGCTGCAGTGACCAATCTGGTCAAGGATTTATCGCCAAAGTCGGCGAACCACCCGCGCATGATCCCCAGCGTTGTTGCCGCGTTGCTGGCAGTTGAGCGTGGCGCCGGCATTGTCCGGGTACATGATGTTCGGGAAACCGTGCAGGCCCTGCAGGTGTTGCATGCGATAAGCTCGCTGGGGAACAAGTAAAAATCAAATTTCAAGGACAGGGCAATGAGCAGAAAGTATTTCGGAACCGATGGCATTCGTGGCGCAGTGGGGCAGTACCCCATCACTCCCGACTTTGTCTTGCGTTTGGCGCACGCGGTGGGTCGGGTTCTCAAAAAAACAGAGGATCGGCCGACCGTTCTGATCGGCAAGGACACCCGTATTTCCGGCTACATGCTGGAGAGTGCCCTGGAAAGCGGTTTCAATTCTGCGGGGGTCGATGTGGTGTTGCTGGGCCCACTGCCCACGCCTGGCGTGGCCTACCTTACTCGGGCGCAGCGGGCCTCACTGGGCGTTGTTATCAGCGCGAGCCACAACGCCTTTGCCGACAACGGAATCAAGTTTTTTAACGCTCAGGGCGCCAAGCTTTCCGATGCCTGGGAGATCGCGGTCGAGGCGGCGCTGGAAGATTTGCCCGTGTGGGCGGACTCAGCCCACCTGGGAAAGACCCGCCGGCTGGATGACGCCTCTGGCCGCTACATTGAGTTCTGCAAGAGCACATTTCCAAATGACCTCACCCTCAAGGGCATGCGGATCGTGGTGGACGGCGCGCACGGTGCCGCTTACAACATTGCGCCCAAAGTGTTCCATGAATTGGGTGCTGAGGTGGTTGCCATTGGTTGTTCTCCGGACGGGCTCAACATCAATCATGAGGTCGGTGCAACGCACCCGCAGGCACTGGTCGATGCCGTCAAAGCCCACCGGGCCGATTTCGGTGTAGCTCTGGACGGTGACGCGGATCGCCTGCAACTGGTGGATGCCGCGGGCCGCCTTTACAACGGCGACGAGCTGTTGTATCTGATGGTGGACGACCGCCTTGGCCGTCACGAAAAGGTGCCGGGCGTTGTGGGAACACTCATGACCAACATGGCGATCGAGGTGGCCCTGACGGGCCGTGGCGTGCAATTTGTGCGGGCCAAGGTGGGTGATCGCTATGTGCTGGAGGAACTGGAGAAGCACAAATGGCTGGTGGGTGGCGAGGGCTCAGGGCATCTTCTGGCGCTGGATAAACACACTACAGGCGATGGCCTGATCTCTGCCCTGCAGATTTTGCAGGCCTGCGTTCGCAGCGGCAAGACCATGGCTCAATTGCTGGAGGGGGTTACTTTGTTTCCGCAAACCCTCATCAATGTTCGCTTGCAGCCCGGACAGGATTGGAAAGCCAGTGCGAACCTGGCGAGTGAAACGCAGGCGGTGGAGGCCGAATTGGGCGCTCACGGACGCTTGTTGATTCGCGCCAGTGGCACCGAACCCCTTTTGCGGGTGATGGTTGAGGCCCGTGAAGCTGCGCAGGCCAATGCTTGCGCCCGGCGTATTGCGGCAACCATCACAGGCTGAGCCAACACCGATGTCAACCTCGCCCCGGTTTTATGTTTGTCGTGCGGATTACGCTGACCCCAACCACGCCGCAGCCCTTGTCAGATTGCTGGACGCCTACGCCCGTGATCCGATGGGCGGCGGCGAGCCGCTGAGCGAGTTTGCCAAGACTCACTTGGTGTCGTCGCTGGCTGCTCGCCCGCAAGCCTTTAGCGTGCTGGCGTTTGAGTCGGGTGATAACCCCACTGATGGGCGCGCGGTTGGCCTGGTGAACTGCATTGAGGGGTTTTCAACCTTTGCTTGCCGGCCCTTGGTCAATGTGCATGACGTGGCGGTGTTGCCTGACTACCGGGGGCAGCGCATCGCAGAGATGATGTTGGCGCTGGTCGAGGACATCGCGCGCGAGCGCAACGCCTGCAAGCTCACCTTGGAGGTGCTTGAAGGCAATGCGGGTGCCATCCGGCTGTATCACCGGGTGGGGTTTGCCAACTACCAACTGGACCCAGCCATGGGGCAAGCCCAGTTTTTGCAAAAGTGGCTTTCCTGAGGGCGCTGCCGTGATTTGGCCATGCTCATAGAATGAAATCATGAACTGGCTCAGAAAACTCCCCGGCTTTCAGCAAACACCTTACGGCTTGGAGTGGCGTGTTCTGCGCCTGATGCCAACGGTGGGCCTGGCGGGTACGGTTTTGCCTGGGCTGGTGTCTCTGGCGGCTCGCTTTCTGATGTCGGGCGACAACGCTGCCGAGTTGGCCCGGCGCATCCAACTCCTTGATTTTTTGATGATCGGACTGGTCATTTTCATCTGGACTCTTGTCCTGACCGTCTCGATTGGCTGCGTCATCGTGTGGCTCATGAAGGGCCCTGCCTACGTGGCCGATGGCTTTGAGGTGTCGCACAGCGACAAGCCCGAGCCTGAGTCTCGCCCTTGATGCCGACTCTGACTGTTTTTGTCCGCGTGCCTGCTATTTGTCACGCAAATGCCTTGTGATTGACACACCTGCGCCATAAAGATTCTTCACCATCGGGTGACTAAAACCGAAGGAGAATCAAATGAAAGAATTACCCAATCCGACCTTTTCCTGGTCCCCTGTTTCCTTGCCCAAGGGGCTGTTTCAGCGACAAAAATCTGCACCGGCGGCAGTCAGTCAGCCTATTGACGAGCCACTTGAGCGTGGCAGCCTGGAGGTTTCGTGGGCCCGCCACAACGACGAGGTACGTCAGGCACAGCGTCTGAGGTTCAGAGTCTTCGCGCAAGAGATGGGCGCGCGCCTGTCCACCACGATCCCGGGCCACGATGTGGACTTGTTTGACAACTATTGTGAGCACCTGCTGGTGCGAGATGCGCTGACCCGGGAAGTTGTCGGCACCTACCGCTTGCTGACTCCGGCTCAGGCGCGGCGCGTGGGCAGCACCTACAGCGACCTGGAATTTGACTTGACCCGACTGCGCAGCTTGCGCGAGCGCATGGTGGAGTTGGGGCGCAGCTGTGTGCATCCCGATTACCGGCATGGCGGCGTCATCATGGCCTTGTGGGGCGCACTGGCTGAGTTCATGGTGCGCAACAAGCTAGACACCATGATTGGCTGCGCCAGCATCCCCATGCTGCACAACGGCATCGTCAGCGGCGACGTAGCGGCCAGCATCTGGCAGCAGTTGCAAGTGACCCACCTGGCCCCGATTGAGCACCATGTGCATCCCCGCTTGCCGTTGCCGGTGGATCGCCTTGACGGCAGCTTGGAGGTGGAGCCTCCTGCATTGATCAAGGGCTACTTGCGCCTGGGGGCCAAGGTGCTCGGCGCCCCCGCGTGGGACCCGGACTTCAATTCAGCTGACTTGCCCATGATGATGCGCATTGCTGACTTGCCAGCCCGTTACCGCAAGCATTTTTTGGGGAATCACTGACACCTGTCACATAACCGTCACCGAACTGGTGAACAATTGACAGGTTTTTCGTTCTATCGAGCTGTCGATCCAATGTCTCAGTCCATCCCCCATTCGACATCCAACCAAACAGCGCCCAGTGCCGTGCTTCTGGACCGCGATCACGCGATTTTGGCCTTCAACGAGCGTGTCTTTGACTGGGCCTGCCGTCACGACGTTCCGCTGCTGGAGCGCCTGCGCTACTTGTGCATCGTGTCCTCCAATCTGGACGAGTTTTTTGAGGTTCGGGCCGAGCCCCACCTGGCGGCCAACCAGAGCAAAGACACCAAAGGCCTGTTCACGGTGGCCTCCTTCAACCGTCTGGCGCAGGCTGCACACCGGTTAGTGGCTCGCCAGTACGCCCTCTACAACGATGATCTGATCCCGGCGCTGGAAAAGCGGGGCATCAAAATCATTTCTCACGGCGACCGCAACCCGGCGCAGCGGCGCTGGGTCAAACAGTACTTCGCGCGCGAGGTCCGGCCTTTGCTGATACCCGTGGGGCTTGACCCTTCTCATCCGTTCCCTCAAGTGGCCAACAAGTCCCTCAATTTTATCGTGCGCCTTGGGGGGCGTGATGCATTTGGGCGGGAAAACGAGATTGCCATTGTGAAGGTGCCGCGTGTGTTGCCGCGCATGATCCGTCTGCCTGAGTCCGTGGCGGGTGGCGTCCATGTTTTTGTTTCGATCTCCAGCGTGATTCGAGCACATTTGGCGGAGCTGTTTCCGGGGCGCGACATGGGGCAGTTTTCACAGTTTCGGGTAACGCGCCACTCCGACCTGGCCGTGGACGAGGATGACGTCAAGAACTTGCGCACCGCCCTGCGCCAGGGTTTGGAGCATCGCCATTTTGGTCAGGCAGTCAGGCTGGAAGTGTCGGCCGGGTGCTCGGAGTATTTGTCGGCCTTTTTGCTCAAACAGTTCGACCTGCCTGAATTGGCGCTCTACCGCGTGCCAGGCCCGGTGAATTTGGTCCGGTTGACGCAGCTGGTGGATTTGGTAGACGCCCCGGCGTTGTGTTTTCCGTATTTCAAATCGTGTTACCCCACGCAAATGACGCTCGGCGTGCCCTTGTTTGAGCAACTCAAGCAGGGGGACATCCTGATTCATCAGCCCTTTGAAAGCTTCGGCGGCGTGTTGGCCTTCTTGCGTGAGGCGGTCAATGACCCCGATGTGCTCGCCATCAAGCAAACCATCTACCGCACGGGGAGCGACCCCGAGCTGATGGGCCTGCTGCGCGAGGCAGTGCGCCGCGGCAAGGAAGTGACTGTGGTGGTGGAGTTGAAGGCCCGCTTTGATGAAGAGGCCAACATCAACTGGGCCGAGATGCTGGAGTCCATTGGCGCGCAAGTGCTGTATGGCGTGGTCGGGTTGAAAACCCACGCCAAGATGATGCTCATCACCCGCCGGGAAGGTCGCCAGCTCAAGCGTTACGCCCATTTGTCTACTGGCAACTACAACCCACGCACCGCGCGCTTGTACACCGACTGGAGCCACCTGACGGCCGACAAGTTGTTGACCGCCGATGTTGAAAACGTTTTCGTCCACCTGGCAAGCCACAGCCGTCTGCCAAAGCTCAACCACGTCCTGCTGGCTCCGTTCTATCTGCACAACAAGTTGATTGAAAAAATCAAGGCGCTGGGCGACACGGCGGCATCAGGCGGGCAGGGTCGTATCGTGGCCAAAATGAATGCCTTGACCGATGAGGCCTTGATCCACGCCCTTATCCGGGCCGGTCAGCAAGGCGTCAAGATTGACCTGCTGGTGCGCGGCGCCTGCATGTTGCCCGCTCAAGTGGCGGGGCTCACCGACAACATTCGGGTGCGCTCGGTGATTGGCCGATATCTGGAGCATTCCCGGGTGTTCTATTTCCGCCAAGGCGAGGTGGAAGAGTTGTTTCTTTCCAGCGCCGACTGGATGAACCGCAACATGATGCGCCGGGTGGAGCTGGCCTGGCCGGTAACCGACCCTGCGCAGCGCCAACGCATTGTGGATGAGGACCTGGTGGCCTATCTGCATGACGGCGTGGACGCCTGGGACCTGTTGCCCGATGGAACCTATGCGCGGGTCAAGCCCCCAAAAAGTGGCCAGGCGCACGGTGCGCAGGCCGCTCTCATGGGGCGCTATGCGGGCCGATTCAACGAACGGGAGGAATAAAAATGGACCTGGTCTTGTGGCGCCATGCTGAAGCGCAAGAATGGACAGAGGGCTGTGACGACATGGGCCGCACCCTCACATCTCGCGGTGAGAAGCAAGCCACCCGCATGGCCAATTGGCTTGATCGCCAATTGCCTGAGGGGGCCAGGGTCTTGGTGAGCCCGGCACGCCGGACGCAGCAAACCGCCTTGGCGCTGGCACGCAAAATCAAGCTCAGGCCCGAACTGGCGCCGGATGGCACAGTGGCCCAATTGCTGGAGGCGGCCCAATGGCCAGCCGCCAAAGGCTGCGTGCTGGTGGTGGGGCACCAGCCGGTGCTGGGGCAGACCATTGCCCAGCTACTTGGCTTGACGGCGCCGGAGTGCTCGGTCAAAAAGGGCTCGGCATGGTGGCTGCGCACCCGGGAGCGCGATGGGTTGCTGCAAACCGTGGTGGTTACGGTGCAGTCGCCGGAGCTGCTCTAACCGCGCCCGTGGTCAAGTTGCCTTGGCCAACGGCAACGCCGCGCAGAAACTCCACGAGCCCTGCATCCACCTGCATTTGGCCAAGCAGTTCAATTACTTGAACCAGATCCCTCGCGGTGCCCAGGCTGCTCTGCAGGTGCACAGCTTGCTCATACCAGCGCTGTGCGCGCCGCTTGGGTAGCAGGGAGCGCAAGGTTTCAATGCCATAGCGCAGACGTTTGGCCGCGATTCGGGTTTGGTGCTGGTTCTCGGCGCTGACAGGGGTTTTCAGGTGAAGCTTCAATTGATTACGCAAACGTGCAATGCGTCGCCGGGCCCACGGGCGCAGATCGATTTTCAGTTTGCTGTCTTTGGCAACCGACGCACCATGCGTGTCGATGGTCTCCAGCCACTCGGTGATGTCCAGCAACGCCGTGCACAGGCGGGGATTCTTCAGCGCATGGCGCACCGCCCGTCTCTTGGATGCCGTGGCATGAACCAAGGCCTCTGTCATCACCTGCCAGTCGTTGGCGCGGCGGGGATTGCCGGCGGTAAAGGCGCTCTCAAGCGAGGGCAAGGTGTCTGTTCCGGCGACATCCAGCTCCCGCAGTTCGCTGAGTAATTTCAACAGGCCTTGTAGCGGCAGCCAAGAGGGGCGGGTATCGACGTCAAGGGCGGGTTTGAACAAACGCAAGGCACTTTTGAAGCGCCGCCAGCCTATTCGGGCCTGGTGCACGACCTCGGGGTCATCTAACGCGCCAAGTAGCGCGAGGTTGGTGGTGAATTGCCCCCACATCTCCGCCAGGACACACGCAGCAGCAGCAGCCAGCGCCTGATCGTGCGGTAGATCAGGTGGCTGTGCCCGCCGGGGAAGAGCCTGGGTTGAGAGGGTTTGCATGGTGTGGTGAGTCGTCAGCACTTAAACGTCACACTTTAAATCCATTTGCTGCACAGTAAATTGACACCCAACATGGGCACCGCAGGTTGTGGTGTCCTGGATGTCAGTGCTCAGACAAGGTGAGAGCGCAGGGCGTTTTTTGCCATGCCACCACTTCTTCACGCAACAGGTGGGCTGACTGTGGAAAGGCCTGGGCCCATTCGGGCGGGTAGGTCATGACAAAACGGTTGGGGTGCTCGGCTTCGCGCGCCAAAGACAGGCCGCTCAAATCGGGGTCGCGTCGGGCATGGCACAAGGCCACCGCCAGGCGCAGGGCCAGAAGTTGCTGCACAAAGACAGGATCGTCAAATTCAGCTTCGAGCTTGCGCAACTTGCCGCGGTGTCCCAGCACCAGCAGGCTGAGCTTGTGCAGTTCGGTCAGCGAGAAGCCCATGGCGTCTGCATTGTCCAGAATGTAGGCGCCATGTTTGTGGTACTCGCTGTGCGAGATATGGCTGCCGATCTCATGCAATTGGGCAGCCCAGCCCAGCTTTCTGCTCAAGCGGTCGTTGCCAGGTTCGGCAGCTCGGGTCACGCCGGCCAGCCCCGACTGAAGTTGGCCAAACAAATGCGTAGCCACATGACCCACACGCAGGCCATGCGCCGTGTCCGTACCAAATTTGGTGGCCAGGCGTTGTACCGAGTGCGCGCGGACATCGGTGGGGGTTCCCGTGCCACCGCCGCCCATCAGGTCAAAAAGCAACCCGTGGCGCAGGCCCCCGGTCGCCAGTTGCATCTGGTCGATGTCCAGCAGGTCAAACACGGCGCGCAACACGCTCAGACCGCCGCCAATGATCGCCCGGCGGTCATCGCGCATGCCTGCCAGGCGAATGCGGTCCGTGGTCTGGGCGCTGATGAGCTTGCCCTGCAACCAGTCCAGACCTTCCCGGTTGACGCAGCCCGCAGGCCAGCCAGCCGCCACCAGCACGTCGGCCACGGCGCCTACTGTGCCGGCTGAGCCGTAGGCTACGTCCCAAGCGTCGCGACGGTAAGCGTTAAGCGCTTCGTCCAGCACAGCTTTGGCCGCGATCTCAGCCATTTGAAAGGCGTGTTTGTTCAGCTGGTTGTCCGGGAAATACCGGGTTGACCACGCAATGCTGCCCACCCGGAAAGATTCCATCGTCTTGGGCTCGTAGCCTTGGCCCAGGATGAGTTCGGTGGAGCGCCCGCCAATGTCCACCACCAGGCGGCGCTCGTTGTCCTGGGGCAGGGCCTGCGCCACGCCCTGGTAAATCAGGCGGGCTTCTTCCCGCCCGGAGATCACCTCAATGGGAAAGCCCAGCGCCACGTTGCCGTTGACCAGGAATTCGTCGCGGTGGCGCGCCTCACGCAAGGTTTGCGTGGCCACGGCCCGCACCTCGGAGCGCTCAAAGTTGGCAAGTCGTTCGCCAAAGCGCGCCAGGCAATCCCAGCCGCGCTCCATGGCATCGCGGGTCAGGTTACGCTGGTCATCGAGCCCACTGCCTTGGCGCACGGTTTCCTTCAGGTATTCGGTGCGGACAAACTGCCCGTGCTCCACTCGCCCAATTTCAAGGCGAAAACTGTTGGAGCCCAAATCCACGGCCGCCAGGCGAGTTCCGTTTTCCATCTGCTGTGCTTTCAAATTTTTGCAGCGGGCAGCATAGCATCTGCATGTAACAGCCTGATGACGACCCAAGGGCGACTTTTAATGCATATTTAT
>JAUXQA010000346.1 GCA_030683195.1 Rhodoferax sp.
TGGCGGCGGTCTTGGGGCCGACCTTGGGCACGCCGGGAACGTTGTCGATCACATCGCCCACCAGGGCCTGGAAATCGACCATCAGGTGGGGCGGCACGCCAAACTCGGCCTCCACGCCAGCCAGGTCGCGGCGCTTGCCGTTCATGGTGTCGATAATGGTGATGTGGCTGTTGACCAACTGCGCCAGGTCTTTGTCGCCGCTGCTCACGATCACCTCAATGCCCTGTTTGGCGGCTATGACCGCGAGGGTACCGATTACATCATCAGCCTCTACACCGGGGACATCCAGCACTTTCCAGCCCATCAGACGAACCACCTCATGGATGGGTTCGATCTGGGTGCGCAAGTCGTCTGGCATGGGCGAGCGGTGGGCTTTGTATTCGGGGTACAAGTCATCCCGGAAGGTAGGGCCTTTGGCATCAAAAACGCAGGCGGCGTAGTCGGACGGGAACTCCTTGCGCAGGCTTTGCAGCATGTTGATGATGATGCGGATGGCACCGGTTTTCTGCACGGTGCCATCGGGCAAGGTGGCACTCATAGTGTCGCCCCCCGCAAAAAAGGCGCGGTACAAATAACTGGAACCGTCTACCAGCAGCAGAGTCTTGGGCGTTGTTTGAGGATCATTCATCCTTCCATTTTGCCAGCGGCCCCGACACACCCTTGGTTCTACAATCGCGCGATGCGTTTCACTCTTCTCCTTACCTTCGCCCTGTCCAGCTTCACTGCCGTGTGGGCCCAGGCGCCCGGCTCGTCAGAGCGCCCCTTGACTGCAACATCTTCATCGCCCAACACGGTTGAGCAGCGCATTGAGCGCATTCAAATCGAAGACGGCGGCGCCCGCATTGATGAGTTGCGGGTGGGCGGCGAAACCAAATCCATCACCGTGCAACCCAAAGGCGGCATGCCCGGCTATGAAGTGCAGCCCCTGACCGGTGCTCGCAGCTGGAAGATTCTGGGGTTTTGATTCATGGCGGTTTATACAGAAGTCTCGGTTGATGAGGCAAGCACCCTCCTGCAACAACTCAAGCTGGGCGACCTCAAGGCCATGAAAGGCTGCTCGGGCGGCATAGAAAACACCAACTATTTCGTAACTACCGAGCTGGACGGGAAAATCCATGAGTACGTACTGACCCTGTTCGAGCGCCTGACGATCGAACAACTCCCCTTTTACCTGCGCCTGATGAAGCATCTGGCGCAGCGCGGCATCCCTGTGCCCGACCCCGCAGCCGACGCCCGGGGTGATCTGGTCTTCAAGGCCAAAGGCAAGCCTGCGGCCGTGGTGAACAAATTGCGCGGCCAAAGCGAACTCCAACCGACGCCTGAGCACTGCGCCGAGGTAGGTCGCACCCTGGCCCGCATGCACCTGGCAGGGCGGGACTTCCCGCTGCAGCAACCCAATTTGCGCGGTCTGCCCTGGTGGAACGAAACCGTGCCGGTCGTGTTGCCCTATCTGGACGGGACCCAGGCGGCCCTGATTCAGAGCGAGCTGGCCTACCAGAACCACGTGGCGGCAACATCTGCCTACGCAGCAT
>JAUXQA010000359.1 GCA_030683195.1 Rhodoferax sp.
CTTATGGCCGCCATTGACGCCGCCGCCCGGGGCAAAAAACACCTGGGTGCCGAGGTGGCCGACCTGGCCCTGCAGGTCTTCATGCAGCCCGCCAACGACGACCCGCTGAGTGCCTTGTCCCCCCGTGAGCGGCAAATCATCATCATGGTGGTCAATGGCCGGTCCAGCGCGCAAATTGGGGTCGAGCTGCATTTGTCACCCAAAACCGTGGCCACCTACCGCAGCCGCCTGATGGCCAAGCTGCGCGTGAGCGACGTGGCCGGCCTGGTGCGCCTTGCGGTGCGTTTTGGCTTGGTGGATGGCGACGACGAGAGCGACGTGCGCAAGCGCCGCGCCACTGACGGGGTGGTCTGAGTGTCCATGCCTGCCCGCAGGACCTGTCCAACTCTCCCTACAGACGGTATTCCCTGCTCGTCCTAAAGTTGGTCTCAGGGATCGGCTTCGTCGCCCACCGGGCGCGGCCTCCGTCACGAGAGCAACACCATGATGAATGTTCAATCAGTTCCAAGTGCAGCCCGCTGGCAGCCAACGGCCCGTCAATCCACGCTCAAGCTGGAAACCGATGAGCGCTGGTCCGACTTCAAGGAAGTTTTGGGGCTGCTGCGGTTTGACGGAAAAGTGCATGAAATGAATGACACCACCTTGTTCAGGCGTCGCCGGCTCAAGGCTGGTCAATCTGCCCTGTGTATGGGGCAGCCGTTTGATGGCCTGTATGTCGTGCGCCTGGGTGCCCTCAAAACCTCCATGACCCACGTTGACGGTGCCGAGCATGTGCTGGCTTTTCCCATGAAGGGCGATCTGCTGGGTTTTGACGGTGTGTGCAAAAACAAGTACCTGAGTGAGGTGACCGCACTGACCGACTGCGACTTGATCAAGATCCCGGCGGCCGACCTGTTCTCGCCCGGGCGTGGCTGCAATGACATTGAGCGCATGGCCTACTGGGCCATCAGCCGGGAGATTGTGCAGGAGCAAAGCGCCTACGCGCTGTCTCACTCGGCCAAGTCCGAGGCGCGGGTAGCCCGGTTTTTGCGCATCCAGTCCGAGCGCTTCAATGCCATGGGTTACTCGCCCAACCGGTTTACGCTGCCCATGACTCGACGCGACATCGGCAACCACCTGAATGTGACCCTGGAAACCGTGAGCCGCGCTTTTTCGGCGCTGGACAACCTGGGCATCATTGCTGTGGAGCGCCGGGAAGTACGAATTTTGTCGATGGACGCCTTGCGTGACTTTGAGAGTTAAGGGCAATGTCTTCGCCCAAGGTGGTGGCGTTCCAACGGCGAAGCCCCAAGTTTGGCACGATTTTGGTCCCCATCGACGGCTCGGAGTTGTCCTTGGCGGCCGCGTTCAAAGCGCTTGAATTTGCCCGGCGCATGGACGCCCGGGTGGTGGTTTTTCATTCCATTCCCAGCTATCAGTACCCCATATATGTGGGCGGTATTCCCTTTGAATACCCCAGCGAGGCCGACTACGAGACCCAGTGCCGCGCCATGGCCCAGCGTTACCTGGATCTGGTGTCCGGCCTGGGCGCCGACATGGGTGTGTCGGTGGGCACCCGGTTGGAGTTCAATCCCGACCCGGTGCAGGGTATTCTGGATGCGGCCCGTCAGGAGGACAGCAGCCTGATTTACTTGGGCGCCCACGGCCGCAGCGGGGTGTCACCCCTGTTTTTGGGCAGCGTGGCCCACAAAATCCTGACTTTGGCCCAGATTCCAGTCTTGCTGGACCGTCCCACACCGGAGGAGGTGGGGCGAGCCCGGACGCTCATGGCCCAGGGGGGTATTGAGCCGTAAGCGCAAAGTAGTAAGTAGGGGATACTATTCTGCGGTTAAGTTTGCTAGTAGCAGACCAAGGGATGTTTGAATGAAAAAAAATGAGAGTTCAGCAGAGTCAAGACTGTTTCCCGTGGTGGGTATGGGGGCATCAGCCGGCGGCCTGATTGCTCTTGAGCAATTTTTATCTCACGTCCCCGCTGACTCCGGCATGGCGTTTGTGGTCGTTCAGCATCTGGACCCGCACCGCGAGGGCATGCTGGTGGAGTTGCTGCGCCGGCGCACCCCCATGCCTGTGGACGAGGTGAGTGACCAGATGGCGCTGGCACCTGACCATGTGTATGTCATTCCCCCCGGGCGTGACTTGCGCATTGAGCAAGGTGTGCTGCATTTGCAAGACCCGCCAGAACCCCGTGGCCTGCGCTTGCCGATTGACTCATTTTTCAAATCTTTGGCGGATGACCGCCAGCAAAACAGCATTGGTGTCATTTTGTCGGGCATGGGAGCCGACGGCACGCTGGGCCTGCGGGCCATACGGGACGCGGCTGGCGCCTGCTTTGTTCAAACCCCAGCCACAGCGCAATTTGACAGCATGCCGCGCAGTGCCATTGACGCCGGTGTAGCTGACGTGGTGGCCCCGGCGGAAGAGCTGCCCGCCAAAATCATGGCCTATGTCGAGCGGATTCAACTCGGCGCTTATGCCGAAACAGAGGCTGAGGCTGACCAAAAAGACGCCGGCATGCTCGATAAAGTCATTGCCTTGTTGCACGCCCAGACCGGGCACGATTTCTCGCAGTACAAAAAAAGCACCATCTCCCGGCGTATTGAGCGCCGCATGGGCTTGCACCAACTCTCCCGCATCGCGGATTACCTGCGCTACCTGCGTGAAAACCCGCCGGAGTCCGAGCTGTTGTTCAACGAACTGTTGATTGGGGTGACCAGCTTTTTCCGGGACCCCGAGGTTTGGGAAAAACTCAAGACCGAGGTGATTCCCACCCTGATGGCCAATCACCCGGATGGTGCGGTGTTGCGTGCGTGGTCGCCAGGTTGCTCCACTGGCGAGGAGGCTTACTCCATGGCCATGGTGTTCAAGGAGGCCCTGGAAGACGCCAACCCGCCCCACCGGTATTCGCTGCAGATATTTGCCTCTGATCTGGACAAGGCCGCCATTGCCACCGGGCGCGCAGGCCTGTACGCCCGAACCATTGAGGCCGAGGTGTCCCCCAAGCGCCTGAACCGTTTTTTTGTGGAAGACCCGGGTGGCTACCGTGTGTGCAACGAGATCCGGGAAATGGTGATTTTTGCAGAGCAAAACATTATTGTGGACCCGCCTTTCACCAAGATCGATGTGCTGAGCTGCCGCAACCTGCTGATTTATCTGGAGTCCGAGCTGCAGGACAAGTTGATTCAGCTCTTTCATTACAGCTTGGGTCAGGGGGGCTTTTTGGTGCTGGGCAGTGCGGAGTCGATTGGTTCTGGCACTGCCTTGTTCTCACCTTTGGCCGGCAAGACCCGCATTTACCGCCGGCTGGACGCGCCAGTGCGGGCACTTCCGCTGGATTTTCCGGCGGCCTTTGTGCGTTCGGTGTCTCGTGCTGGCGCGGGCACGGCCTTGGTAAGAGATGACTTGATGATTGGGCCGAACCTGCAGGTGATGGTTGAAAAGGTGTTGCTGGAGCAATACGCGCCCGCAGCCGTGCTGGTCACCCCGCAAGGCGACGTGTTGTATTTCAGCGGCAAGACCGGCAAATACCTGGAGCCCGCCATGGGCAAGCCGAACCTGAACCTGTTTGCCATGGCCCGCAAGGGGCTGGACCAGGCTCTGAACGAAGCGTTTCACCGGGCGATCCGGGAAAAGACGGTGGCCCATTTGACGAATATCAAAGTGGTCCGCGAGGGCGGGGCGCAGTATCTCAACGTGGTGGTGCAGCCACTAGAAGAGCCCGCTGGTTTGCGAGGCATGGCGCTGGTGGTGTTTCATGATGTGCCCACGCCTCGCAAACGCAAGCCGACAAGCCAGTTGGATCAGCAGGTTGCCGAAGGAGCCCGCCTGGACGGCATGGTTCAAGAGTTGCAGCAGTCCCGCGAGGAAGCCAAGTCAACCCGTGAAGAAATGCAGACGACCCAGGAGGAGTTGAAATCCACCAACGAAGAGTTGCAGTCGTCCAACGAGGAGTTGCAGTCCACCAATGAGGAGCTCACCACCTCCAAGGAAGAGATGCAGTCCATGAACGAAGAACTGCAAACGGTGAACCATGAGCTGCAGGCCAAAGTCACAGAACTTTCACGCGCCAGCAACGACATGAAAAACCTGCTGGAGAGCACCGAGATCGCTATTTTGTTTTTGGATGAAGTCCTTAATGTCCGCCGCTTCACGGTGCCCACCACCCGCATCATCAATTTGATCGCATCTGACATGGGCCGCCCCATCACCGACATCGTCACCCAACTGCAGTACCCCGACCTGGCCCGGGACGCGCGTGAGGTCATGCGCTCGCTGGTGTTCAAGGAATGCGATGTGCCCACCACCTCGGATGGCTGGTTTCGGGTGCGCATCATGCCCTACCGCACCCAGGAAAACCGTATTGACGGCCTGGTGATCACGTTCACAGACATCACGGTGAGCAAGACGCTTGAGGTGGAGTTGAATGAGGCACGGGCCCGCATTGCAGGCCTGACCCAGGACAAGAACACGCAGGGAGTTGTCGATGGCATACCGTAAGAACCCGGTCGGTGTGGATGAATTGCGCGCGCTGGCTCAAAAGCGCTTCTTTGACCGCCCGGGACATATGGGCAACGACCTGAGCCAGCTCGACGTGCAGCACCTGTTTGAAGAACTGGAGATTCATCAGATTGAGCTGGAGATGCAAAACGAGCACCTCAACGCCACCCGGGCGCAGCTGGAGTCCACACTCATCCAGAACAGCGAGTTGTATGACTTTGCCCCGGTGGGGATTTTGTCGCTGGACTTGGAGGGCGTGATCACCAAACTCAACCTGGCTGGGGCCCGGATGCTGGGTGGAGAGCGCGCCAGGCTGCTGGGCACCCGATTCAAGTTGTATGTGCGCGAGGCTGACCGCCCGGTGTTTGATCGCGTGGTGGGCCGCACTGTTGCCACAGGCGATGTGCAGGACGGTGAACTGGAGCTTTCGGCCAATGGGTCTTTGCCCAGGCACGCGGAGATCCGTGTGGCTCAACTCCCTCAAGCCCAGGGCTTTCAGCTTATTCTGGTGGACATCACCCGACGCCGCCAGGTGGAGGACAGTCTGCGCGTGAGCGAGGAGCGCTGGAAGCTGGCGCTGGAGGCCGCCGGTGATGGGGTGTGGGACTGGAACCTGCAAACCAGCGAGGTTGTGTTCTCAGAGCCTTTTGAAGCGCTGTTTGGCTTTGCGCCGGGCGAGTACGGTCACCGCATTGAAGACTGGAACACCCGCATCCACCCTGATGACCGGCGCCAGGTTTTGGCCGATATACAGGCCCACTTGAGCGGTAAAACGCCCATTTATTCCAACGAGCACCGGGGCCTGTGCAAAGACGGCAGCTGGAAATGGGTGCTGTCCCGCGGCGCCGTGATCACCCGCACGGACGAGGGCCGCGCCCTGCGCATGCTGGGCACACATTCAGACGTTACCAGCCGCAAGCAAACTGAAGAGGATCTGCGGGAGTCCAACCGGTTTCAACAGGCGGTGTTTGACTCGCTGGTGGCTCATATTGTGGTGCTGGACCATGAGGGCGTCATCGTGATGGCCAATACGGCCTGGCGCAACTACGCGCTGGAGAACTGCAAGAACCATGGGCATTCCGGTGAATTGATTGGCATGCGCTACCTGGACGTGCTGGCCTGCATCACGCACGAAAACGCCCAGACATTGGCGGCTGCATCGGCCGGTCTGGCGTCGGTTATGGACGGCAGAGTGGCGCAGTTTCAGCTGGAACATCCTTTTTTTACGCCGTTCGATGCGCGCTGGTTCAGCATGAAGGTCACCTCCGTGCATGACGCTGCCCGGCGCATTGTGGTCAGCCACGAAGACGTCACCAGCCTCAAGGCCGCCGAGTTGGCCAGCCTCACCCTGGCCAACGTCGACATGCTGACCGGTGCCTTGAGCCGGCGCAACTTTCTCAACCTCGCAGACCAGGAGTTGGCGCGCTCCAACCGCTATGGCTTGCCCTTGATGGTGCTGATGCTGGATCTGGACCATTTCAAAAGCATCAATGACCGTTTTGGGCATGCGGCGGGCGACAAGGTCTTGCAAGGATTCGTCACCACCGTGACCGACGTGCTGCGAGAGTCGGACCTGATTGGCCGCCTGGGCGGCGAGGAGTTTGCTGTGCTGCTGCCCAACACCACCATGGAGGGCGGGCGCGCGCTGGCGCAGCGCATTATTGACAGCGTGCGCGACAGCACGGTGGAGGTGGGCGGCCAACGCATCCCCTACACCGTGAGCGTGGGCGCGGGCTGCTTGAGTGGCGAGAACAACTTTGCCGCCTTGCTGGCGCAGGCCGATGCCGCCCTGTACCGCGCCAAAGAGAGCGGGCGCGACCGGCTTGAGGTGAGTTTGAGCTGATTTTTTTAGGGCGCCACCATGGAACAAAAGCACACCTGGAACCTGGGTTACTGGCTCCTGGCCCTGTTGCTGTTGTTCATGTTGCAAGACATCTGGCAAAACACCACCCAGGTGCAGACCGTGCCTTACAGCGAGTTTGAAAAAGCCCTGAGTGAGGGCCGCATTGCCGAGGTGACAGTGTCCGAGCGCTCAGTGATCGGGCGGCTCAAGGCGCCTGAGGGCAACAAGGTCTCTCTGGTGGCTGTGCGCGTGGAGCCGGACCTGGCAGCGCGGCTGGAGAAGTTTGATGTGCCCTACACCCGGGTGGTGGAAAGCACGCTGTTGCGCGACCTGATGTCTTGGGTGGTACCGGCGCTGATCTTCTTTGGTGTGTGGTTCTTTTTGTTCCGTGGATTTGCAGATAAGCAGGGCCTGGGTGGCATGCTCTCCATTGGCAAGAGCCGCGCCAAGATTTACGTGCAGGCCAACACCGGCGTGACCTTTGCCGATGTGGCCGGCGTGGACGAGGCCCGCCATGAGCTGGAGGAGGTGGTGGACTTCTTGAAGCACCCGCAGGAGTACGGGCGCCTGGGTGCGCACATTCCCAAAGGCGTGCTGCTGGTCGGGCCGCC
>JAUXQA010000368.1 GCA_030683195.1 Rhodoferax sp.
AGGCGGCCCAGGTAGCCAAGGTCAAGCGCTATGAGTCCGGCGTCTTGCGTGATCCGGTCGTGATTACCCCCAATCACACGGTTCGGCAGGTCATGAGTCTGTCTGAGCAGTTGGGTGTGTCCGGCTTTCCGGTGTGTGATGGCGGCAAGGTGGTTGGTTTGGTCACGGGGCGGGATTTGCGTTTTGAGACTCGCCTGGACTTGCCGGTGAGTCACATCATGACTCCGCGCGACAAGCTGGTGACCGTGCCCGACGGCACCACGCTGGCGCAGGCCAAAGTGCTTTTGAATCAGTACAAGATCGAGCGTTTGCTGGTAGTAAATGATGCCTTTGAGCTCAAGGGCTTGATTACTGTCAAGGACATCACCAAACAAACCAGCTTTCCAAATGCGGCGCGTGACGCCCAGGGCAAGTTGCGCGTGGGTGCGGCCGTCGGGGTGGGCGAGGGGACTGAAGAGCGCGTCGAGGCGCTGGTTCGCGCCGGCGTTGATGCCATCGTGGTGGACACTGCACATGGCCACAGCAAGGGTGTCATTGAGCGCGTGCGCTGGGTAAAACAAAACTACCCGCATGTGGACGTGATTGGCGGCAACATTGCCACGGGCGCGGCCGCATTGGCCTTGGCTGAGGCCGGAGCCGATGCCGTCAAGGTCGGGATTGGCCCCGGCTCCATCTGCACAACCCGCATCGTCGCCGGTGTAGGTGTGCCCCAGATCATGGCCATCGACAGTGTGGCTACGGCACTCAGGGGCAGCGGCATTCCGTTGATCGCCGATGGCGGCATTCGGTACAGCGGCGACATCGCCAAGGCTTTGGCAGCAGGTGCCAGCACGGTGATGATGGGCGGGATGTTTGCCGGCACAGAAGAAGCGCCAGGCGAAGTCATTTTGTTCCAGGGTCGCAGTTACAAGAGTTACCGCGGCATGGGCAGCATTGGCGCCATGCAGCAGGGAAGTGCAGACCGTTACTTCCAGGAATCCACCACCGGCAACCCCAATGCGGACAAGCTCGTGCCCGAGGGCATTGAAGGCCGAGTGCCCTACAAAGGTTCCATGGTTGCCATCGTCTACCAAATGGCGGGTGGCGTGCGGGCCAGCATGGGCTACTGCGGTTGCGCCACGATCCCGGACATGCAGGACCAGGCCGAGTTTGTGGAAATCACGACCGCCGGTATCCGCGAAAGCCACGTGCACGATGTGCAGATCACCAAAGAAGCACCGAACTACCGGGCCGAATAATGCACCAGAAAATCCTGATTCTCGACTTTGGTTCCCAAGTCACCCAACTCATCGCCCGGCGCATTCGGGAAGCCCACGTGTTTTGCGAGGTTCATCCCTGCGATGTGACAGACGATTGGGTGCGAGCTTACGCCCGGGATGGCAGCCTTAAGGGCATTATCCTGTCGGGCAGTCACGCCAGTGTGTACGAAGAAACGACCGACAAGGCGCCCCAAGTCGTGTTTGAGCTCGGTGTGCCCGTGTTGGGCATTTGTTATGGCATGCAAACCATGGCGCATCAACTTGGTGGCGTTGTTCAAGGGGGTCACAAACGTGAGTTCGGCCATGCGGATGTGCGTGCGCATGGACATACCCAGCTCCTGGACGGTATTCAGGATTACGCCACGCCCATGGGGCACGGGATGCTACAGGTGTGGATGAGCCACGGCGATAAGGTGACAGAACTGCCGCACGGGTTCAAACTGATGGCCAGCACCGACAGCTGCCCGATTGCCGGCATGGCGGACGAAGAGCGCCGTTTCTATGGCGTGCAATTTCACCCCGAAGTGACGCACACCAAGCGCGGTGCGGCGATCCTGGAGCGATTTGTGCTGGATATCTGCGGCACACGGGCCGACTGGATCATGGGCGACTACATCTCTGAGGCGGTTGAGAAAATCCGCGCGCAAGTGGGCACGGAAGAAGTGATTCTGGGGCTGTCGGGCGGTGTCGACTCGTCCGTGGCCGCTGCGTTGATTCACCGCGCGATTGGGGATCAGTTGACCTGCGTCTTTGTGGATCATGGCTTGCTGCGCCTGAATGAAGGCGATATGGTCATGGAGATGTTTGTTGGCAAGCTCCACGCCAAGGTGGTGAGGGTGGATGCGGCTGACCAATTCCTGGGTCATCTGAAGGGCGTGAGCGAGCCGGAAGCCAAGCGAAAAATCATTGGTCGCGAGTTTGTTGAGGTGTTCAAAAGCGAAGCGGGAAAGCTTAAAAATGACCAGTCCCGCCATGTGGCATGGCTCGCCCAAGGCACGATTTACCCTGACGTGATTGAGTCAGGCGGCGCCAAGACCAAGAAAGCTGTCGTGATCAAGAGCCACCACAACGTGGGTGGCTTGCCAGAGCAGTTGGGCCTGAAGTTGCTGGAGCCACTGCGCGAACTCTTTAAAGACGAAGTGCGTGAGTTGGGCGTGGCCTTGGGCTTGCCTTACCACATGGTCTACCGCCATCCGTTTCCCGGACCCGGTCTGGGCGTGCGGATTCTGGGTGAAGTCAAAAAAGAGTACGCCGACTTGCTGCGCCAGGCTGACGCTATTTTCATCGAAGAACTGCGCAATTTCATCGACCCAGAGAGCGGCAAGAGCTGGTACGACTTGACCAGCCAGGCTTTCACCGTCTTTTTGCCTGTGAAAAGTGTGGGTGTGATGGGCGATGGCCGCACTTATGATTACGTGGTGGCCTTGCGGGCGGTACAAACCAGCGATTTCATGACCGCTGACTGGGCCGAATTGCCGTATGCGCTGCTCAAAAAAGTGTCAAGTCGCATCATTAACGAAGTGCGCGGTATCAACCGCGTGACCTACGATGTCAGCAGCAAGCCTCCTGCCACGATTGAGTGGGAGTAGTCGCAGCGCAGTCCACGCGGCCGCCAAGTCACTGATCGGTAGTCTAGCCCGTGAGTGACTCAGCGTTCATGGCGCTGGCCTTGGAACAGGCCCAGCTTGCGAGGGCAGCCAATGAGGTGCCCGTGGGTGCCGTGATGGTCAGAAACGGTGAGGTCATTGCCACAGGGCGCAACGTTCCCATTGGCGGGACAGATCCCACCGGCCACGCCGAAATTGTCGCTCTGCGGGCTGCAGCACTGAAACTAGGTAACTACCGCCTGGATGATTGCGAACTTTTTGTCACATTGGAGCCTTGCGCCATGTGTGCGGGCGCCATGCTGCATGCGCGCCTCAAGCGTGTTGTCTTTGGCGCACACGATCACAAGACGGGTGCGGCAGGATCTGTGCTGGACTTGTTCTCCAATCCAAAAATAAATCATCACACACAAGTGCAAGGTGAGGTTTTGGCTGATGAGTGCGCTGAACTGCTGCAATCCTTCTTCAAAGATCGGCGCGAGGAACGTCGCTCAAATCACGAGCCCACCCGTGAAGACGCCCTACGACCTCATGATGCACACTTTTTATCATTGTCTGATTACGCTTGGTCGCCTCACTATGTGAGTGATTTGCCTGCACTTGCTGGCCTGCGCATGCACTATCTGGATGAAGGTGCGATCACAGCCCCTTTGACCTACCTATGCCTTCACGGCCGCAACAACTGGAGTTACGTCTACCGGAAAATGATTCCAGTGCTGCTGTCGGATGGGAGTCGGGTCGTGGTGCCGGATCTGGTTGGCTTTGGCAAAAGTGACAAACCCAAGAAGGAGCGCATCCACAACCTGGCTTGGCACCAACAGTTGCTGCTTGAGTTTATCGAAAGGTTGGGCTTGGAGAGTATTGTTCTGCTCGTAGAGGAGGGCAACCAGGCACTGGGGAACGCCTTGATTCAGGCCGATACTGAACGTTTTATAGCGTTGCGGGTCGTGGAATCCGCCCAACTGGGTGCAATGACCACCCGCGCTGAGCAAGCGTCGTTTCCAGATCGCGGGCACCGTGCGGCGCTGCGGGCGTTTGCCACGATGATGACCGACGCCGCACAACCTGCAGCTGCCAACAACCCGGTAAGTGCCCGACCAGTGGACTCCGCCCCTCATTAATTATGAAAAAACGCATCTACATTTATTCCCCTTCTGGCGCAGTACGCGACAAGGCTGCTTTTAAACGGGGCATCACTCGACTTGAGACCCTGGGGCATGACGTTGAAGTTGACGAAGCAGCCCTGTCCAGTCATCTGCGTTTTGCGGGTGACGACGAAACCCGCTTGGCCGCCATTCACCGTGCCTGCGCCAGTGGCGCTGATGTGGCCCTGATCTCTCGGGGCGGTTATGGCCTCACCCGGATATTGCCTGGCATCAAGTACAAAACCGTAGCCAAGGCAATCGATAAAGGCACCCAATTTGTGGGCATCAGCGACTTCACTGCGTTTCAAAGTGCCGTGCTGGCTCAAAGTGGCAGTGTGACTTGGGCTGGACCAGCCTTGTGTGAGGGGTTCGGGGTTGGTGGCAAGCCGGACATGACCGACGGCAACGGCTATGGCGAAGTGCCGGTGCCGGACGACATCATGGAGGCCTGTTTTGACGACTTTCTATCTGGTCAAGGGGAAGGAGCTGGATGGCGTGTCAACAAGCTGGCTAATCAAAAAATAATTGATTTGATAGCTGTTGACCCAATAGATACGCCGGCTAGAGTTGATTTAGATATAAAAAACTCTGTTCTTTGGGGTGGAAATCTGACCGTACTGACATCCTTGCTGGGAACCCCTTATTTTCCGAGCATCAAAGGGGGTCTCTTGTTTCTGGAGGATGTTGGAGAGCACCCTTACAGGATTGAGCGCATGCTCACCCAGCTGTTGCATTCCGGTGTTTTGGCCCGTCAAAAGGCCGTGATTTTGGGGCAATTTACGGAGTTCAAATTGGTTCCCCACGATCGGGGCTTCAAATTGGAGAGTGTCGTCAACTGGTTGCGCCAACAAATCAAAATACCCGTTTTGACCAACCTGCCCTATGGGCATGTTGCAACCAAAGTGTTGCTCCCCGTGGGTGCCAAAACAGACCTGATACTGGAAGGGCGAGATGCTTTGCTCTTCTGGGGCGACGCGCACTGACGTCACTAATTGCCCTAAACTGTGTTTCACTTCAAGAAACGGACTAACCGGGAATGAGTCTGCAGACTACCGTCGTATTTACCGATCTCTTTGGGAGCACGCGTGTCTTTGAAGCTTTAGGCAACGTCAAGGCAACGCAGGCAGTCACCCAGATCACGACCTGGATCACCAAAATCGTGGAGCTCCATGGTGGGCGCGTCGTCAAAACGCTGGGCGATGGTGTGCTTTCCCTGTTTGACAACAACCGTGCGGCGATTGATGCGGTGGTCGCCTTGCAACGTCACCACAAAAAAAACATGATGCTGATGCCGTTGGGCAGTCGTCTACCTATTCGCATAGGCGTGGCCAGTGGTGCTGTTGAAATAGTCGATGGGGATTGCTATGGTGATGCGGTGAATGTGGCCGCCCGGCTGAGTGATTTGTCCGGGCCACAGCAAATTTGGGTCAATGGGGCTGCACTGGCAGGCGCCCTTGAAGAAGACAGCATTCGTTTTCGCCAACTGGGCCCCATTCACATTCGGGGTCGAGCCGAGCCGTGCACGGTGTTTCAGGTCGATTGGCAAGAGGATGTGGCTTCAGATTTTCTGACCATGCATGCCGAGCTTGATCCCTCGTTTGAGACCGGCAAGAAAGACATCTTGGGCGGTGAGATTGAACTGAGTATGCTGGACACCCGGAAATTGTTTCGTTCATTTGAGTTGCCGATCCACATCGGGCGCGTTCGCCAAGCGGAGTTTTGTGTCGTTGACCCTCGCGTTTCCCGAACTCACGCCCGGGTGGACTGGCGAAAGGGCAGTGTAATTCTGGTCGACCTGAGTTCCTACGGTTGCTGGGTCCGGTTTTCAGGGGGGGGGGCCGACCTGCTGCTGCGGCGAGACGAATGTGTTTTGCATGGTCGAGGAGAAATTGCGCTGGGTTCCTCATTTGCCGACCTGAGTGCGCCGATCGTGTCATTCTCCGTATCCTGACGCTTTTATTCAAAAAGTCGGGCTGCTCGACTGAGCAGCGTGCTTTCAGAACGGAAATAGCCCAACACCGTGGCGACACTGTGATGGCCCGTCAGCCCCATGGTGTCAGCCAAAGGTACGTTTTGGCGGCCAGCCTCGGTCACAAACCCTGATCGCAACGAGTGAGCTGAAAAATCACCCTCGATACCTGCCAGTGCGCAGCGTTCCTTGACGATGCTGCGCACGGCCGCCGGCGACAGTGCTTCGCCCAGATGGCCACCCTTGCGAATTCGCCTGAAGATGGAGCCTGTGGTGATGCCACTGATTTGCAGCCACTCCTGCAGTGCAATGCCTGCGGCACCCAGTACCGGTTTTATATTTTCTGGGTGCTCCACTCCGGACTGGTTGGTCTTGGAATAAAGCAGGGTGTAGGCAAATTCTGTTGCGTTCACCCGTTTAAGAAATTGCATGTCTGCGCTCGTCACCTCTGAGCGGCGGCGTCCGCCACTCGCCCAGGCAAACAGCAATAGTGCGCGGTCTCGTTTGCCTCGCAAAGATTCATCGCAGGTGGCCAAAATGGCCTGCAGTGGATCCTTTGTAAGCGCATCTTTCTTTTGAGATCGGACGCCACGCTTGGCGTAGGCCTTGCGAGTGCGGGACAAAAGCTCACGCACTTTGGGGTCGTGACAAGGATTTTTCAGCTGCTGTAACTGATGTGCCTTGGAAAGCACAGCGATTCTGTGAACCAGCGTGTTGTGTGCCATCGCACCGAGCTTGCCCTTGTAGCCGCCACGAACCAGCATCTGGTCGATCTCTGGCGGTAACTCCGACACCAGGCCTTTGGGGGTGATGCGTTCTGCATGGTCGACGATGAACTGCAGTACGCAAGCAGTAGCTACGGCAAGCAGGTAACCGCGTTGACTGCAACCATTGCGGACCTGAATGCCGCGCTGGCTTTGCTGCCTGCGGTCACCCCGGGCGAGATTGCCTACAAAGCAGAAAAGACACTGCAAAAAACCACGGTGGAAGCGAACAAGGCTTATTTGTCCGCTGAGATTGTGCGCCTGACTGCTTTGCTGCCCGCGCCCTAATCATGGCGTCGAGGTCGCTACTTGACCTGAGCCCCGCAACCCGTGCCCGGATGCTTGATTTTCAAGAACGGGCAGGAGCTGCGGGGCTCTTTCTTTTGGTCACTTGCACGCTGCGCACGGCACAAGAGCAGGCGGCGCTATACGCGCAAGGGCGAACGGCGCCGGGGCGCGTGGTCACATGGGCCAAGCCGGGCCAGTCACTGCATGAAACCGGGCAAGCCGTGGACGTGGTGCCCATGCGCGGCGGTGTCTGTGTCTGGGGGACCACGGGCGCGGATCTGGATTTATGGCGCCAAGTGGGCGCACTGGGAGAGGCTGCGGGCTTGGAATGGGGCGGACGGTGGCCCGCCAAGATTCGGGACTATCCGCATTTTCAATTCAAGGGGTAAACAATGCGAAAAATTATTGAGCGGGCGCGGGAACCGTCCACATGGGCCGGTGTGGCTGCGCTGGTGGAAGGCCTTAAATTTATTTTCCCTGCCCACGCGGCGGCGCTGGTGGGCGTTCAAGCGTTACTAGGCGGGCTGGCGGTCATCCTGCGCGAATCTGGCGGGGTGAAATGATGGGCGAATTGGCGGCGCTGGTGGGTCAGGCCGTGCCCGTGGTGGGGGCCGTGGTGGGGCTCTATATGGCAATAAAAGTGGACATTGCAAAACTGGCGGCTGCAATTGAGCATATTTCCAAAGACTGCGCACGGATTGACAAGGAAATCACCCGCTTGAATGACGCGGCGCAAAGAATCAAGGGGTTTCAACCATGAGTGCGGTTCAACTGTGGGACATTGAGCCCGGGACGATACCGGCGCCAGAAGTCGGGAGCGGGTTTATATTTTTCAACGCGGCGGGCGTGCTGTGTCGAAAGGATCACACGGGCGCGGTGTTGCCCGTGGGCGGTGGTGGTGGCGGATCTGGCGCGGTAGGTCCTGCGGGGCCTGCTGGTGCGGACGGTCTGCCAGGTGCGCAAGGTCTGCCGGGTGCACCAGGTGCGGACGGTCTGCCAGGTGCGCAAGGTCTGCCAGGTGCGCAAGGTCTGCCAGGTGCGCAAGGTCTGCCAGGTGCGGCGGCGGCTTCGCGCTTGCTGGCGGTGTGCCCGAATTACTTCGGAGCATGGACAACTTCACCGAATATGGTGCTGTCCTTTGACCCCGCGCCAGTGGGGGCGGCGTCGGCGCTGTCGTTCTATGTGCATGGATCTGTGACGAATACGGCTACAGCGTCAAACCTTGTTATCTCGCTTCGCATGGGCGGCGCGGTGGTGCTAACCCAAACCTTTGCACTCGGGACCACGGCAAGGGCAAACCGGGCTTGGCGCATGGCCGGGCAAGTGCTGTTTGTGGAGGGCAACCACGTTGCGAACATGGGCGGGTCTGTGGATCTGGTGACGGTTCAAGCGCCTGTTGGGCTTGGGGCTGTTCGGTCTGATTCATTGGGCAGTTTTATCGAGTTGTCGGTTGTCCTCAGTGTGGCGCCTGCGGGGGCTTCGGTCTCGGTCTTGGGCGGTCATGCGTTGCGGGACTATTGAGCATGGGTGCATCAATCACTGACTATAGAAACCAAGCTGCGGTCAATATGTACCGCTACAGAGTGGCGGGCGGGTCGCGCTGCGTGGTCGCGGAAGGGGTCGCAATGGTGACGGGGCCGGGGCTCATGGTGGCCGGTTTGCTGATCGTGTCGGGCCTGCTGATCGTCAAAAAAACCTATTAGGGAAAATTCATGCCTTTGCCTCTTCTTTTAGTCGGGCCAGCTATCACGGCGGCTCTGTCCGGGGTTACGACTTCGGGCCTGTTAACGGCGGCGGCGTCCGTCTTGGCGGCTGCAACGGCGGCGGACGGGATCGCGGATTGGTTTGACTCTGGAACCGCCCAAAAGCTGATCATTGAGAAAATAAATACCCGGCTATCGGCGGCGGGTGTGGGCCTTGAATTTCCTGTGTGCAACCCCCTGACGGACGAGGGCAAAGCCACAATCAAAAGAACGATTGAGCGGTACATTTTGGAGCGGATCAACACCAAAACGGGCGCGGAATTTTCAAGCCTTGAGGACCTGAACCAAGAGAATTTTTTGATCGAAGTCGGGCGGCTGGTGGTGGCGCCCATCAATGCAAAAACGGGCTCAAACCTGACAGCAATTTACCCACTCGCAACGCTGCAAAGTCAATTGCAAACTGAGGCCGTGCGCCAGTTTGCGAACGGCGGACGATACAACGCGGGCGCCTTGTTTCGGGGCAACACAATGGCAAAAATCAGGGCCAAGATCGCGGGCAAAAATCCTGCGCTCATGGCAGAAGTTAAGGCAATGGAAGAGGGCAGTTATTGGGGGCCGCCAAAAGACGAAAAGCACGCAAAGCGGCGCGAAAAGGGCAAAGCACGCCAAGAAACCTACCGCAAAACGCACCAACAAATGTGGGTTAAAAAATAATGGATAACCCACTGCAAGGCCTAAACAAGCGACTAAATGGGCGGTTTGAGGATCTCAGTTTGCCGGATCGGTTAAAAGAGTTCGTTATCAATTCGGCGCGTGACGTGGTGCTTGATTTGTTGAAGTCGGACGCCCTAGCCAACTGGATCACTGAGCAAATAAATGCAGCGGTGGCGGCTACCGGCTTGGAATTGAATTTCAGGGATCTGAAAAACAAAGAGACAACCCGCCAAGACGTTGACAACGCGGTCACGGCAAAAATTAACGCACTGGCCGGCACCAACTTTCAGAGCCTGCGACTGATCAACCGGGCCGCGATAAAAAGCGAAGTCGGGCGGATCGCTGGCGAGAAAATGGGCCTCGGGGATCTGTCAAACGTGGACGGATTCCGAGACGCTATCGGGGATCAATTGGTATCGGCGTTCGAGGGCGGGCAGTCCGCGCTTTTTGGTGGCGGCGTGGTTCAAATGATTGAAACTCAGGTGGTTGCCAACTGGCAGGAGTTGACGACTAGCGCCAAGTCCTATGGCAACCCCATGAACAAGGCCGGACCCCCTCGGGACGCGGCGCACGCGGCGCAACGGGCGTCGAACCGCAAGCGTCAGGCCAGGTATCGGGCGTCTCACTATCTCAAGTGGGTCAAGCTCGGGGAGGGTGGCGGCGGCGATACGGGAAACGGGCGGGAAGGCTTGAGCGGGGCGGACGCGGGCAACGGTAAACCGTCGAGGGACGCGGGAGGGTATATTCGGCGCGGAGGTAATCAAGAATGAAAAATTGTTTTTTGCTGGGGTGCTTGGTGTTTTCGGCGGCTGTGAGTGCAACGCCGGGCGGGGTTGATAGGAACGGATGCCATGAATCAAAATCTGATGGCTATCACTGCCATAAGATGTCGATTGAAAAGATAAAGCATAGCTATGCTGATGAAAATCAGGCGCAACGGTCAAAGCGACTGAAGGCACAGTGTCAGGGGTTGCCGAATGAGGGGGTTTGTTTTGGGTACTCTGACCGGCAACCCGTGGGCTACAGTAAGTAGCATCATTGGCGGCGACTAAGCAAGGAAACCGGGCGGGACCCGGTTTTTTTACGCCTGCGCGTTGCCCGTGGTCGTCAAACCGTTGGCGCATGAAATGGCGGGCCGGTATCGTTTCCCACTCGCCGGGCTTGGTGCCTAGAAGTTTTCTAAGGGCCGGGCTGTCTATCCGGTTGCAGTCGGGCCGGGACCACACACAAATGACCTCGTAACGCTCGGCGGGTGTCAGGTCGTCACGCTCGGCCAGTGCAAGCCGGGCGCGGCGCTGCCAGCTTCGCCGGGTGGCTGTGGTGCGTGCTGCGCGAATCTGGAAAAAAATCATGTGCAGGTCGTGGCCTGCTGTCGTGTGGGCTTTGCCTCTCACGCTGTCCCCCTTGAAGGGGGCGAATGCTATCAACTAAACCGAAACGATAGAAAAATACAACCCTATGTAGGGTGATCGTGTAGGGAGTTATTGACTAACATTGCACCCGTCTGCAAGGTCAAACCCCAAAACTGCTTAACATAATATACATCGTATAAAGTAGAAGTCATTGGCGGCGATAGCTCCACATGAAACGAGCGCCGCGCCAGTCGCTACAAATGCTTTTTTTAGGGCTACTTCTAGTTTCGCCCCCTTGGTGGTTCCGGCGTGTTTGGCAATCATGGCCCGCGCTCCCCAGTTCTCTGCCTCAAGTCCTGCCAGTGCTGCCATCAACGCCTGATCCTCTGGGCTGCATCGCTTCCTTCCCCCTCGCCAGTCGCTGATAACTGTTTTTGACACTTCTAGCTCTTTTGCTAGTGCTGTGTCGTTTCCGGCTGCTTTGCTTGCCCGGTCTATTAGCTCGTCCAGATATTCAGGTTTCATATCAAAAGTTCACTTTCTCGTGTACTATCTGCCTTGTTCACAAAATGGTGAACAAAAATCCCCCTGATTCAGGGCCACATTTTCACCCGGAACCGCCAAATGTCCAATTTATCCACTGACAAACTTGACAAAAGTCAAGCACCTGTTTTCACCGAGGCAAAACCCGCGCCAGTTCTTGGCGGTTCCGGCGCGGGCTCGGTGAATTATTCAGTCGCGGCCCTCTTTGTTCGCAAAAAAAACCATTATTCCGAGTTGGGCTGTGATTGCTACGACTTC
>JAUXQA010000267.1 GCA_030683195.1 Rhodoferax sp.
AGCGATCTTCCCGGCATTGACCAAAATTGCCGCCGATTATGAGCAACGCAATGCAGACAGCAAGGGAGCTTGAACATGATTGACACGGTCAGCCAAAAACATGATGCAGGCGGCAAGCCGCCTGCGATATTGGTGGTGGATGATGACGTTTTTGTTCACCAAATCCTGCGTGAATTACTGGGCATGTTGGGCATCACGACGATGCACTGCGCTGCCGATGGACGCAAAGCATTGAAACTGCTAAAGGAATTGCAGACGCCGCCAGACTATTTGTTTTGTGATGTCTTCATGCCGGATGTGGATGGCATTGAGTTTCTCGCGCAAGTGGCAGATATGCGCTTTGCGGGCTCAGTTGTGATCATGAGCGCGGGCGACCCTCACATCTTGAGCCTGTCCAGAGAGATTGCCAGCGCCAATGGCCTAAACGTACTGGATAGCCTCATCAAACCCATTAATATGCAGCAACTCTCGGCGGTGCTAGGCCGGCAAGCTAGCTAACCTGTGCTTGGCTTGGCTTGGCTTGGCTTGGCAAGCGATTGGAAAAACTCCTGAATAGATAGCTGCTACCCATTTATCTATAACAGCTAGAGGTCTAAAAGCGCTCAAAAATCAGACGAAAAAGACAACATGGGGTTTCAGGAGGCCGCGAGGGACTCTCAGGGAATGCAAGACTGAATTGCTGCGCCCCAAGGCGCTATTGGCGAGTTAACCGCGCGCCTGCCTGGCGCCCTCAGGGGCCGAGTTTACGGTACAAGGTTTGCCGGCTGATGCCCAGCCGCCGAGCGGCCTGGGACAGGTTGCCACCGGCTTCATGCATGGCTTGGCGGATGGCAAGCTGTGACAGGTCATGGAGATTGTGGGCGGGTGTCAGAGCTGGCGCCGGGGTCAGCTCGGCAGCAGGCGGGACCGGTGCAGATAGCGCCGGGGCAGCCAACTCCTCCAGCAAATCGTCCGCCAGATGCACCCAATCGAGCACCATTTCTCCGGGCTCCAGCATCGCGCTGGCGGTTCGCAGCGCGTTGGCAAACTGCCGCAGATTGCCCGGCCAAGCGTACGATTTCAAGCGCGTCAATAGGCCGGGCGCCACAGTCACAAGCGCATCCGGGTTGATGTCTTCCAGCAGTTGCCGGGTCAACACATCAAAATCCGTGCGCTCGCGCAGCGCGGGCAAATGCACCGTCAAACCGTTGATGCGGTAATACAGGTCACTGCGAAAGTGCCCCGCCTCTGCGGCCTGACGGAGCTTGCAGTGGGTGGCACAGATCAGGGCAAAGTCCACCGCCACGGCAGGGCCGCCCCCCAAGGGGCTGACCTGGCGCTCCTGCAACACCCGGAGCAGACGCGCCTGCAAGCTTAAGGGCATGTCGCCAATTTCATCCAGAAACAGGGTACCGCCATGGGCTTCCCGCAGGCGTCCGGGGCTGCCCTCGCGCCGCGCCCCGGTGAAGGCTCCCGGGCTGTAGCCAAACAGTTCGGCCTCAATCAGGTTCTCAGGAACGGCCGCGCAATTGATAGCGATAAAGGGCTGGTTGCGACGCGGCCCGCTGTGGTGGGCCGCACGTGCAAACATCTCTTTGCCCACGCCAGACTCGCCCTGAATCAACAACGGGATCGGTTTGTCCAGCACCCGGCGGGCTTTGTCAGACGCATTGCGCCAGCGCACATCACCGGTGTCGAGCCGGGCCAGCGCATCGGCGCCCGCAGCATCAACGCTGACTACCGGCGCCCTGCAGGCACCGACCGCCACACCGGATGCGGCCACGGTAGCGCCATCTTGCCGAACCACGGCAAACAGCAGCTCACCACTCCTCAGGCGCACCTGTTGGGCTTGCCCCGGACGGCGCTTGTGCAGGGACAGCAAGGCATCCAGCGACATGTCCAGCACACTGCGGATCTGCACCGCGCCCAGGTCTGACTTGGACAAGCCCATCAGCGCCAGACCCGCCCCGTTGCCGCCCATCACCCAGCCGTCGCCCGACAGCACCACAATGCCTTCAGCCACCGTGCCCAAACCCGCCGGCTGTGGATGCAGGTGCAAAAGAATGTGCTGCTGGCAGGTGGCGCCGATCAGCCGGTTCTCGATCATGCGGGCGGCCATGCTCACCAGCCCGAAAGTGTGCAACTGGCCCGTTCGCTGGTCACTGGAGATGTCCAGCACGCCCATCAACTCACCCTTGGCTGAGAGGATGGGTGCCGCTGTACAGGTCAGAAAATCATTGTGCTCAAAGAAGTGCTCACCGCCATGGATCTCCAAGCCGCAGCCTTCGGCCAGCACGGTTCCGATGGCGTTGGTGCCACTGTGCTGCTCGCTCCACGAAGCACCACACGACAACGCGACCTGCTGCGCCCGCTGCAAAAAATCGGCATGCCCCAGGGTGTGCATCAAGGTGCCCCGCGCATCGGCCAGGACCACCATGCTCTGATTGGCCTGCACCATCTCGTACAACACATCCATGACCGGGCGGGAATGCACCAGCAACTCATGCTGGCTGGTCAGGGCGCGGTTCAGGTCAGCCGCGCTGGCGTGCTCGCTGGTCTGCCGCCGATCCGTAGGCAAGAGACCGGCCGCCAGGCTGCGCCGCCATGATTTGGCGACGCGCTCGTCCATGCCCTCAGGCGGGCAATGGCCATGTTCCAGCAAGTGTCGGCGAGCTTGGCGCAGGGCCAGGGCAGTAGGTGGGGTACGCAAACGTGTCTCCTGTGCAATCCACAGCGGGGCTGCTTTTTATGGGTTCATGTTAGTGACCAAAGCAATCGCCGGCCATAGGCAAGTTTATTCATAGGTTTACCGATCACCACATGTCACAGAACTGGACAGGTGTTCCAGATCACACCACAGGACCAAATCAGGGTTTTCACTCATACGGAAAATAAAAGTTCTTTTAAATCAACGCGATGTCATGCCCTCCCTGCATTGGCACGCAACTTGATCCATAAGCTGGCCCGCAAGGGATATTTCATCCAAATCATTGCAAAAATTCAGGAGACAAAATGATCTACGCCGCACCCGGTGCCCCCGACGCCAAAATTACCTTCAAGACCCACTATGACAATTTCATTGGTGGCAAGTTTGTACCGCCCGTCAAAGGCCAGTACTTTGATGTCATCACGCCCATCAACGGCAAAGTCTTCACCAAAGCAGCACGCTCCACGGCAGAAGACATCGAACTCGCACTCGATGCGGCTCATGGTGCCGCTGACGCCTGGGGCGAGACCTCGGCCACCGAGCGTGCGAACATCCTGAACAAAATTGCTGACCGTCTGGAAGCCAACCTGGAACTGCTGGCTTACGCCGAGACGGTTGACAACGGCAAACCCATTCGCGAGACCCTGAACGCCGACATCCCGTTGGCGGTGGATCACTTTCGCTACTTTGCCGGCTGCGTGCGCGCCCAGGAAGGCGGCTTGAGCGAGATTGACGGCGACACGGTGGCCTACCACTTTCAGGAACCCCTGGGCGTGGTGGGTCAGATCATCCCCTGGAACTTCCCCATCCTGATGGCGGCCTGGAAGCTGGCGCCCGCCATTGGCTCGGGCAACTGTGTGGTGCTCAAGCCCGCTGAGTCCACCCCTGTGGGCCTGTTGATTTTGGCCGAGTTGATTGCCGACCTGCTGCCCGCGGGCGTGCTCAACATCGTCAACGGCTATGGCCGTGAAGCCGGCATGCCACTGGCCACCAGCAAACGCATCGCCAAGATCGCGTTTACTGGCTCCACAAGCACCGGCCGCGTGATTG
>JAUXQA010000268.1 GCA_030683195.1 Rhodoferax sp.
ACTTGGCTTTGGGTGGTCGCCCCAAATTGCACATCGGTCCGAACCAGGTCGTCAAGTCGTGAGGCTGCTGGCTGGCGTGGGTTTTGACCCAGGTTGAGTGTCAGCTCCTCCACCCGGGCGCGAGCAGTTGCCGTGGAGAAGGTGTGATCGACGCCGGGCAAATCATGACGGATGAGCCCCGGATGAGCCAGTGCATTTTGCCAGGCTGGGTCATCGCTCAAGCACCCTGAAAATTCTTTGGCAGTGTAATCATCGCCACTCAGAATTACCACGATATTGCCCGAGAAGGAGTTCCAGCCAGTGGCCATACGATGCTGGAAGGTTTGCACTGGCTGACTGGCGGCTACTTCTGGAGCTTGTGGCCGCATTCCCTCGAGTGCGATTCCGACGTTTCGAGCGAGTTCTTTGAGGGCCTGCCAGGCCACACCGCCGCGAAGCAGCTTAGCCCAAAAATCCATTTGTCCCAGCCGCTGCCGGTAGTAGTGCTTGACCTGGGTGCGTGCCAGGCTCAGCTCAGAGCGCACCCAGGGGTTCAGCAGGCACAAGTTTCGCACCCGTGAATCAGCCGTCTGTTGGCAGTAGATCAGGGCGGCAGATGCGCCGTCGCACAGCCCCCAGAGCGTGATGTATTGAATCGACGGCACTTGTAATTGCAGGGCATTGATAGCCGCAGCAATGTCATCGCTCACGCTGTCAAACGGCCGCAGCTGCCCCGTGCTGTCACCCATCCCCCGGTAGTCAAAGCGCAACACCGCATGACCCGCTGCAGCCAGCCGGCGCGACAACAAGACAAATTGCCGGTGGCTTCCCACACGGTACTGCGGCCCGCCCACCACCACGACGAACCCGCTGGCGGCGGGTGACTCAGGACGGGCCACGATGCCCAGCAAGGTGTCTCCCGAGCAGCTGAAGCGGATGGCTTCTTCAGAGTAGTTCATGGGTGGGCAAACTTAATTGCCGTGGCTGGTGCCTTGGCGCGCAGGGCGGCCGTGGTGGCTGAGATCAACGCTGGCGCATCCTCGATCCCGGTGCTTTGCCAAAAGGCGGGCCCGCGTGCCATGTGCAGGCGCGCATCAAACCCCGTCTGCTGCCATTGTGCGAATCGCTCGCGGGTGACGACGCTCGGTTGAGCGGTCTCCAGGGTCGATAGTTCGAACCATTCCAGGCGTTGATCAGTCTCCTGAATCTCTGGAGGTGCCAGCGTGGCTTGCATCAAACCCCATGCCAAGCCGGGCGACAGCTGATAGCCGGCAATCTCAAGGCACTCGCCGTCTTGGAGTTTCTGGCGCATGTGTTTCATGAGGCCTTTGGTCTGGGCACCTTGCAGTCCGTCCGCCAGCTTCAGGCGCAAGAATTGATTCAGCAGTGGCTGACCCAAGGACGGAGCCTGCCAAAATAAAAAGTTGCACGCCATGCCCGACTGAGCTGCAGCCTGCGTTGCCAGCAGGCAGCCAGCACGCAGGCCCCATAGCCAGAGAGGGGCGGGGGGCGTGTGCAGGTTGTGCCTGTCGGCCCGTCCCTGCAAGTAGCGACTCGCCCGCACCACATCGTCCACCCAGCTTTGCCAGGTGGCATCACCGAAATTGCCAGAGCTGTCACCACAGCCCAGCAAGTCCATTTGCAGGACGTCGAATCCGGCTTGGGCGAAGGATCGTGCCTGTAATGCGACCATCCGGCGAGACTTGTTCATCTCCTCGGTGAACGGATGAATGTAAAGCACTTGTCCATACAGCATGGGGCCCTCAGCCCGGTGAAACAGACAGAATCTTTGTCCTGTGCCGGAGGGTAGGAAAAATGCTTGTGCTTGCATCGACATGATTCCTCAGGCTGTCAACTTACCGCTGACAAAGTCGGTCAGTGATCCCACGGTAGCGAAGGTTGCGCCATCAATATCGTCGTCATCCACTACCAAGCCAAACTGGTCTTCGAGTGTGGTGATGAGTGTGATGACAGCCATCGAGTCCAGTTCAGGCACCGCGCCGAGAAGTGGGGTGTTGCGGTTGAAAGCGGCGCTGCGTCCATTCAGACTCAAGACTTCGTCAACAACGCGCAGAACTTCTTGTGCTATGTTCAATTTGAGTTTCCCAAGAGGAAATTTGCTAACCCCAATGGCTCGGGGGACTGAAGCACCATGGTTAGCGCAGAGATCATTTTTTAACTTGCTTTTTCTCAATCACGACAGCCTGAGCAGGAATTTTTATGACTGAGTCCACTCTTTTGCAGGAATTGATTTCACTTGCTGCCGCGCGCACACCGCACGCGAAAGCACTCACTTGCGGTGAAAAAAACCTGACCTACGATGAGCTGCACACGGCGGTGCATCGATGGAGCTCGGGCCTGATGGGTTTGGGGCTGGCCCGTGGAGATCGGGTGGCCGTTTATCTTGAAAAACGCTTTGAGGCGGTAATCGCCTGCTTTGGCACGGCTGCGGCAGGTGCCGTGTTTGTGCCGGTGAATCCGCTGCTCAAGCCAGACCAGGTGGCCTTCATTTTGCAGGACTGCAATGTGCGCGTGCTGCTCACTTCGCCAGAGCGGTACACCCTGCTGCAGGCGTCTTTGCCCGCATGCCGGGATCTGCGCCATGTGGTGCTGACCGAACCCGCTCAGCCTGGATATGTGACACCTGGTCCAGTGGTGGATGCTGTGCAGTTGTCGTGTTGGGATGGCGTATTGAGTTCAAACGTGAGGAGTGGTCATCGGGTGATTGACGTGGACATGGTCGCCATTCTGTACACCTCGGGCAGCACAGGCAAACCCAAGGGCGTGGTGCTGTCCCACAGGAACATGGTGGCAGGTGCCAAGAGCGTGGTTTCGTATTTGGAGAACGACCAACGCGATGTTCTGCTGGCGGCGCTGCCCTTATCGTTTGACGCGGGTTTCAGCCAGCTCACCACGGCTTTTCATGCGGGTGCCCGGGTGGTGCTGTTGAATCACCTGATGCCGCGTGACGTTCTCAAAGCGATGGTCAAAGAGGGTGTGACTGGCATCACCGCTGTGCCGCCGCTCTATATTCAGTTGTCGCAATTGACTTGGCCAAATGCGATTGGTGAGCGCTTGCGGTACTTTGCCAACACGGGTGGCCGCATGCCTCGTGAGACCCTGACGGCACTGCGTCAGCGCGTGCCCCGGGCCCGGCCCTTTTTGATGTATGGACTCACCGAGGCGTTTCGCTCCACCTACCTGCCGCCCGAAGAAGTGGACCGGCGCCCCGACTCCATCGGCAAGGCGATCCCGAATGCCGAAATACTTGTGTTGCGCGAAGACGGCTCGCCCTGCGCGGCAGATGAGCCCGGCGAGTTGGTGCACCGGGGCGCCTTGGTCGGTATGGGCTACTGGAACGACGCTGAGAAAACTGCCGAGCGTTACAAGCTGCTGGCGCCGGATGCGCCCGGGCGTCACAACGGGTTGCAACTGCCCGAATACGCTGTTTTTTCAGGTGATACGGTGCGCCAGGATAGCGATGGCTTTTTGTACTTCATTGGGCGGCGCGATGAGATGATGAAGACCTCGGGCTACCGGGTCAGCCCTACGGAGGTGGAAGAAGTTGTTTACGCCACCGGGATGGTGGGCGAGTGCGTGGCTTTCGGTGTGGATCACCCCACCTTGGGTCATGCTATATATGTAGTAGCAACTTGGGCATTAGATACGCCGGCTACAGGGTTAAATGACCTTATAAATGAGTGTAAAAGCCGAATGCCTGGCTATATGGTGCCTGCCACCATTGAGATGGTGCCCGGCCCCTTGCCGCGCAACCCTAATGGCAAGATTGACCGAAAGCTGTTGTCCGGTGGGTGGCGCAACGACCCCGCTGCCAATGCACTGCCAGCACCTGCCGCCGCGTTGGAGCCCTGCCATGCAGAACACTGAGCACGGTTTGCCCATGCATGCCCCCATGCACCAGTACCCGGTGATGGATGGGGAGTTGAGCCTGGGGGGGGTGCCACTGTCCCGGCTGGCGGCCCGGGTCGGTCAAACGCCTTTTTATGCCTACGATCGTGCCCTGTTGCACAGCCGGGTGGGCGAGTTGCGCAGCCAGATCCCCCCAAATATCAAACTGCACTACGCCATGAAGGCCAACCCGATGCCCGCAGTAGTGGCGGCCATGGCAGGGCTGGTGGACGGCATTGATGTGGCCTCGGCCGGTGAATTGAAGGTGGCTCTGGATGCGGGTGCCAACCCGATGGAGATCAGTTTTGCAGGTCCTGGCAAGCGCGACGCCGAGTTGCGCCAGGCCGTGGCATCGCGGGTGTTGATTAACGTCGAGTCGTTTCGTGAGCTGGGTGTGTTGCAGGACATATCGGCCGAACTTGGCGCGGCCGCCCGCGTGGCCATTCGAGTCAACCCGGACTTCGAACTTAAGGGCTCTGGCATGAAGATGGGTGGTGGCCCCAAGCAGTTTGGCGTGGATGCCGAGCAGATACCCCGGATGCTGCAAGAGGTGGGTCGGGCCGGTCTGTCGTTTGAAGGATTTCACCTGTTTGCGGGCTCCCAGAACTTGCGTGCAGAGGCGATTTGCGAGGCACAACAAAAGTCGTTTGAGTTGGCGTTGCGCCTTGCGCAGCATGCGCCTGCGCCTGTGCGTTTTTTGAATCTGGGTGGTGGCTTTGGTATTCCGTACTTCCCGGGTGAGCAGCGGCTTGACCTTGGGCCAGTGGCTGAGAACCTGGCTCGCCTGAACGAGCGTGCCCAGGGCGAGCTGCCCGCAGCGTCACTGGTGATTGAACTAGGTCGCTACCTGGTAGGTGAGGCTGGCGTGTATGTGGCACGCGTGCTGGACCGCAAGATATCGCGCGGCCAGGTGTTTCTTGTCACCGATGGTGGCTTGCATCATCATTTGTCTGCCTCCGGAAATTTTGGCCAGGTGATCCGCAAGAATTATCCTGTCACGGTAGGCAACAAGGTAGATACGACCGACAGGGAGGTCGCGTCCGTGGTGGGCCCCCTGTGTACGCCACTGGATCTGCTGGCTGACCGCATGAATTTGCCCATTGCTCAAGTCGGTGACCTGGTGGTCGTATTTCAATCGGGTGCATATGGCGCCAGTGCCAGTCCGCAAAATTTTCTTGGGCATCCTCCCTGCGTTGAGGTACTGGTGTAAGGCAGGTTCTACCGCTAGCTTGACAATACTCAAGCGCTCCCGGAGGCATCCGGGCAGACTCGATTTCTGACTAGGGAATGTGGAGCCTGAACGTGATAAAAATATTCAATCACTATTTTCACAAGCGCACGCTGCTGAAAATTGGTTTTGATTTAGGCCTGGTGCTTGCCACCATAGTGATCGCAATTTTTTCGCAGGTAGCCGATGCAGCCACCGTCTCACCCCGGGTTGTGAGTACTTCACTGGTGCTGGCCCTGGGTATCGTATTCATCAATGCATCTCTGGGTTTTTATCAACGTGTGCAAAGCTGTACCCTGGGTCAAACACGGGCCAGAGCAGTGTTGTCTTTGTGTCTCTCGCTTCCCTTGGCCTACGCGGTTTTCAGCTGGTCTCCACTGCACTTTGCGGACGAGTCTGTGTTGGCTCTGGCGCTGTTGGCGGCCCTGTTGGTCATGCTGTTGCACCGGGTCTATGTTGTTCATGCCACACCCCAGGCCCTGCTGCGCCAGCGTGTGCTTGTTTATGGCTCGGGGCCACGGGCCAGGCTAGTGGGTCGGGCCTTGCAGCACTCCGACCCTAACGTGAATTTGGTGGGCTATTACGCCGGCCCCAATGAGTCGTCCGAAGAAACCCCGACGATCGGACTCCTGTCATCAGGGAGGTCGTTGACCGATATTGTTTTGCAAGAGCAAATCGACGAGATCGTCGTGGCGCTAAGCGAGCGCCGGGGTGGCAGCATGCCCTTGCGCGAGTTACTGGACTGCAAGCTGCACGGGGTGCGGGTGGTGGACATGGCTACTCATTTTGAGAAGACACTGGGGCAGATTCGACGCGATTCAGTGTCAGCCGGGTGGCTTATTTTTGGAGATGGTTTTGAGCAGGGCCTGATACGCACCACTGTGAAACGTATTTTTGACTTGGCATGCGCGACCGCCCTGATTTTGATCACCTGGCCCATCATGCTGGTCACGGCGATCTTGATCAAGTTGGAGAGTCCGGGGCCTGTTTTGTATCTGCAGGAGCGTGTGGGCTTGAACGGCAGGCTCTTCAAGGTCATTAAATTTCGCAGCATGTGCGCCAACGCCGAGAAGGACGGTCAGCCCCGCTGGGCTGCAGCGGGTGACGCCCGGGTCACGCGGGTGGGCCGCCTTATTCGCAAGCTGCGCATTGACGAGCTGCCGCAGTTGTTCAGCGTGCTGGGAGGTGACATGAGCTTGGTCGGGCCCCGCCCGGAGCGGCCTTTTTTTGTGGACCAACTCACGCGTCAGTTACCTTATTACGCCGTGCGCCAGAGCGTCAAGCCGGGTGTGACGGGTTGGGCGCAGGTGCGTTACCACTATGGTGCATCGGTTGAAGACGCGGCCGAGAAGTTGCAGTACGACCTCTACTACGTCAAAAACCACTCCCTGTTTCTGGATCTGGTCGTGCTGTTTGAAACTGTGGGTGTTGTTTTGCTGGGCAAGGGTGCCCAGTAGCATGAAGAGCCCCGTTCCAACTCATGAGTACGGCTCGCCGGGAGGTTTGTATGCCTAGCGGGTATCTTGGTTTGACCGCGTGGAGTTATGGCGTGGTGGGCGTGGTCTATCTTGCTTTTGCTGTGCACCTCTGGCGGTTGGGTTATGCCGGTCTGAGACGCGAGCGCGCGAAGGCGCTGCTGTTTTTTGCCATTCTTTGTAGCGCGCTCTGGGGGGCCTCGGGGCTGGCATTGCTTTTGATTGGTGAGCCTGTTTTCCTGCTGCTCAGTGCCTTTTTTGACATGTTGCGTTATGGGCTTTGGTACGCATTTTTTCTGGCGCTCTTACAACTGACATGGACGCAGCGCACCTTGTCTGGCATACGCTGGCTGCTCCCGGTGTCAGTGCTTCTTGTCACAGTTGGTTTGTTGTCCATATTGATTGTTTCGTTGCGCGTGGTGACGCCACCGGATGCTGCCCGCGTCATCCTGACTGTCTCCATGACAGCCCCGTTGTGGGCACTGGTCTTGCTTGAGCAGATTTTTCGCAACGTCAATGACGATGCTCGATGGAATATCAAGCCACTGGGTCTTGGGTTGGCTGGCGCTTTTTTGTTTGATTTGTATTTGTTTTCTCAGGCCGTTTTGTTCAACAGGCCTGATGGAGATGCCCTCAGCATTCGGGGTGCGGTGCACAGCGTGGTGGTGCCATTGCTGTGGCTGTCCATCAGCCAACGCAGTGACTGGGTGTCCGGTGTGCGCTTGTCTCCCAAGGCCGCGTTTCATTCCGCCACGCTCCTGATTGCTGGCGTGTATTTGATGTTCATATCGGCTGTGGGTTACTACGTGCGCTACTTTGGGGGTGAGTGGGGTCCGGCCTTGCAGTTGGCCCTGGTTTTTGTGGCATTGGTTGCCTTGATGGTGCTGGTGTTCTCGGGCTCCCTGCGCGCCAAACTCCGCGTTTTTTTGGGCAAGCATTTTTTCCGCTACCGCTTTGACTACCGTGAGGAGTGGCTGAAATTCACCCACACATTGTCTCCCCGGAATGCGCCTGAGGAAGTCGGTCAACAAGTCATTCGGGGGCTGGCTGACATGCTGGAGAGCCCTGCTGGTGGTCTGTGGATGAAGGCGCGTGGCGACAGTGCCTTTCGACAGACTGCGCGCTGGAATCTCGCGCAAAGCCTCGATCCTGAAGAAGCCAATTCGCCACTGTGCCAGTTCATGGTGAGCAGTGGATGGGTGATCAATCTGGAGGAATATCGCTCCTACACGCGTCGCTACGGCTCACTGAGCTTGCCACCGTGGCTCCAGGACTTGCCTCAGGCTTGGTTGATCGTGCCTCTGATGATGGGCGATGAGTTGATTGCCTTTGTGGTGCTGTCCAGTGCGCGCGCACGCATTGATGTGAACTGGGAGGTCAATGACTTGCTCAAGACCGCTGGCCAGCAGGCTGCCAGTTTTCTGGCGCAAATGCAGGCTACAGAGGAGTTGCTGGAAGTGCGCAAGTTTGATGCCTTCAATCGGATGTCTGCCTTTGTAGTGCATGACTTGAAAAACATCGTGACTCAGCTGTCACTGATGATGAAAAACGCCAAGCGCCTGGGTCATAACCCCGAGTTCCAGCAAGACATGTTGATGACGGTCGAAAACTCGTTAGAGCGCATGCGCCAGCTCATGCTGCAGTTGAGGGAGGGGCGCACGCCCACAGGTACAGCATTTGGTGTGAATCTCGTCACCATCGCTCATCGGATCAAGGCAGTGGCCGAGGGGCGCGGCAGAACGCTGGAGCTTCAATTGAGCGCGTCGGTGGTGACGCGCGGGCATGAAGAACGCCTGGAGCGGATCATTGGCCATGTGGTGCAGAACGCCTTTGATGCGACCGACCCCAGTGGGCGTGTCTGGCTCAACCTGGAACGACAGAGTGGGCTGGCGCGCATTGTGGTGGGTGACACGGGCCAGGGCATGTCGCAAGACTTCATTCGGGACCGATTGTTCAAGCCATTTCAGACCACAAAGCGCTCAGGCATGGGCATTGGGGCTTATGAGAGCTTTCAGTATGTGCAGGAGTTGGGCGGGCGCATCAACGTGGACAGCGCGCCGGGGCGGGGCACCACAGTCGACATTCGCTTGCCCCTATTTGATGCCAAGATCGGTTCGGACCTTCAGACTCTGGAGGTCGCATGACCCCTGAAAAAACAGCTTCCCTCCTGATTGTTGAGGACGATCTGGCATTGCAGAAGCAGATCAAGTGGTCGCTTGACCGCTTTGACACTTTGACTGCCCATGACAGGGAGAGCGCTTTGGTTCAATTGCGCAAGTGTGCTCCGGCAGTTGTCACGATGGATTTGGGGCTCCCGCCCGATGCCGATGGTGTTTCTGAGGGCTTTCGCTTGTTGGGGCAAATTTTGGCCTTTGACCCAGACATCAAAGTGATCGTACTGACCGGCCAAAACGAGCAGGTTAACGCGTTGCGTGCGGTGGCCATGGGCGCTTATGACTTTTTTGCCAAACCCTTTGAGCCTGAGTTACTCAACCTGACCGTGGAGCGAGCCTACCGTCTGTTTGAGCTGCAACGTGAAAATCGACGGCTCCAGCAGGCGTACCAGCCCGATGCCTTGGCTGGGCTGATGACACGTGACCCGGAGGTCTTGCGGATTTGCCGCACCATTGAGAAGGTGGCCAGCAGCAATGCCACGGTGATGTTGTTGGGCGAGAGTGGAACTGGCAAAGAAGTATTGGCTCGGGGCCTGCATGGGGCATCACCACGGCGTGCCGAGAAATTCGTTGCGATCAACTGCGCTGCCATCCCTGAGAACTTGCTCGAGAGTGAGTTGTTCGGCTTCGAAAAAGGGGCATTCACAGGGGCTGCCAAGACCACGCTGGGCAAGATCGAGATGGCCAACGGCGGCACCTTGATGCTTGATGAAATCGGCGATCTGCCCTTTCCATTGCAGGCCAAGCTGCTGCGATTCCTTCAGGAGCGGACCATTGAGCGCGTGGGCGGCCGCCAGGAAATTGCTGTGGATGTGCGCATTGTGTGCGCTACCCATCAGGATTTGAACGCACTTGGCCAGGCAGGGCGGTTTCGCGAAGACCTGTATTACCGGCTTGCCGAAATTGTCATCAATATCCCGCCTTTGCGGGAACGTGTGGGCGATGCTGCCCTGCTGGCGCATGCGTTTGTTCGCCGCTTCGCCCAGGAGCAAAACCGGTCTGCCATGACACTCAGTGAGGAGGCTGTAAGGGCCGTTGAGAAGCACCCATGGCCAGGCAATATTCGCGAGCTGGAAAACCGCGTTCGCCGCGCCACCATCATGGCCGATGGCAGCCAGATCTCCAGCACCGATCTGGGTTTGAAGGAACTTGCACCAGACGACGCTGACAGCGTGCTGGACTTGCGTTTGATTCGTGACCATGCCGAGCGCAAAGCGATCGTGGCCGCACTCGGGCGCGTCAATGGAAACATGGCACGCGCCTCCGATTTACTAGGCGTGAGTCGCCCCACGCTTTACGACCTGATGCACCGCCTGGGTTTGAAATAGTTTCTGGTACTTCCCATCTCAAGGAATCCTTATGCGTTCAGTGAAAAAAGAGTCCTCAAAAGTTCTGTCAGTCTTGTTGGTGTCATTGCTGTTGGTGGCTTGTGGAGATACCCCTGACGATTTGCTGCTGTCGGCCAGAGACTACTTGGCCAAGAGGGACAACAAGGCTGCAGTCATTCAGATCAAGAATGCCTTGCAAGCCAAGCCCGACTTGCCTGAGGCCCGGTTTCTATTGGGCAGCACTTTGCTGGAAGATGGCGACGCGGTGGGGGCGGAGACCGAACTGCGAAAAGCACTGGAGCTCAAATATCCGCAGGACCCGGTCATACCCCGACTGGCCAAGGCGTTGCTGGCCCAAGGCCACGCGAAGAAGGTCGTAGATGAGTTCGCTCGCACGAGCTTAAGCCTGCCAACTGCCATGGCCGACCTTCAGATGTCGCTCGCGTCAGCGTATGCGGCGCAGGGCAAGGCTGACTTGGCCGAGCAAGCCTTGAATACTGCCCTGCGTGCTGACCCCGAATTCGCCCCTGCCTTGATTGCCCAGGCCCGTCAAAAAGCAGGTACCCGTGACTTCGACGGTGCGCTGGCCCTGATAGAGGGCGTTATTGCCAAGTCACCTGCGGATCATGAGGCTTGGAAGTTCAAGGGCGACCTTGTGTTGTATGCGAAGAATCAATCCGCTGAGGCTTTGGAGGCCTACCGGAAGTCAGTGTCTTTGAAGCCGGATTTTCTGGCAGGCCAGGCGGCCATCGCGGCCTTGTTGTTGCAACAGGGCAAACTCACGGATGCGGAGCAACAACTGGTTCACATCAGGATGATCGCGCCGCGCCATCCCCAAACTCATCTGCTGGAGGCACAGCTGGCGTTCCAGAAAAAGGAGTATAGGCAGGCCAGGGAGTTTGTACAGCAGGTCTTGAGAGCCCTGCCAGCGAGTCTGCCTGCTCTGCAACTCGCGGGTGGCATTGAGTTGCAGCAGAACGCCCTGCAGCCCGCACAAGATTACCTGAGTCGGGCTTTGCAGATTGCACCCGAATTGAATCTGGCTCGCCGTCTGCTGGTGACCGCTTATTTGCGTGCGGGTCAGCAGGCCAAAGCGATGGCGACTTTGCTCCCGGGTCTGAACCGGGATAACGTGGATCCGGAATTGATGTCCGTCGCCGGGGAGGTCTATTTGCAAAGCGGAGACCTCAAGCAAGCGGAGCACTACTTCGCCCAGGCGGCTCGACAGTCGCCAGAGAACGGCAAGAAACGAACGGCGCTGGCCGTGACCCATTTGATGGGCGGCCAAGTCGATGCTGCTTTTCAGGAGCTGCAAAACATTGCTGGCTCAGATGCTGGGGTGACGGCTGATTTGGCCCTGATCAACGCGCACCTGAGGCGTCGGGAGTTTGAAAAGGCCTTGAAGGCGGTTGACGGGTTGGAGAAAAAGCAGCCGAACCAACCCCTGGCTGCCCAATTGCGGGCCAGAACCTTGATGGCGAAAGGCGATCAGGCGGGGGCCCGAGCCAGCTTTGAGCGCGCCTTGGTGATCGATCCTGCGTATTTCGCAGCAACTGCGAGCCTTGCTGGCATGGACATGGCTGACAAAAAGCCTGAATTGGCCAAAAAGCGCTTTGAAGCGTTGGTCGTCAAAAATCCAAAAAGTAGCCGGGCCTATCTGGCGCTGGCTGATATCGCGGCCCGTTTGGGAGCCATCCCGGATGAAGTTGCCCGTCTCATGGGCAGTGCGGTGCAAGCCGAGCCCGACGACCCTTATGTACGATTGTTGTTGATTGACTTTCACCTTCGGAGCAAGGATTTGAAATCTGCCATCTCAGCGGCGCAAAACGCCGTGGCAGTCCTGCCGGAAAACGCCGATATTTGGGCTGCGTTAGGGCGAACACAGCATTTGGCAGGTGAGTTCAACCAGGCCATGGCCAGCTATAAAAAAATGGCCAGCTTGCAGCCCCGGTCAGCCCAGCCCTACCTGCGCATGGCAGAGGTTCAGTTGGCCGAAAAAAATCGCGATGCCGCACTCCGTAGTCTGAAAAGCGCACTGGAGCTCAAGCCAGATTCGCTGGAGGGTCAGCAAGCTCTCATTGCACTGGACCTGGAGGAAAAACGGTTTTCGGAGGCGGTCACAACCGCCCGCATGGTGCAGAAGCAAAGGCCCAAGGAGGTGGCCGGCTATTTGTTGGAAGGCGATATTTACGCTGGTCAAAAAAATTGGGAGAACGCGTTGGCGTCTTACCGCGCCGGGCTGAAGCAGGTTCAGGCGCCTGAGTTGGCCGTCAAGCAGCATGCAGTGCTCCAGGCATCGGGCAAGGGGGCTGAAGCAGACAAGTTGGCCGCCACTTGGCAAAAAGACAATCCCAAAGACGCCTTCTTTCTGTTCTACCTAGGGGATAACGCCCTGTCCCGAAAGGACTATCTGCAAGCCGAAAAAATGTATTTTTCCGTGACCCGGTTGTTGCCTAACCACGCAATGGCTTACAACAATTTGGCCTGGGTCAGCGGCAAACTCAAGCGGGAGGGCGCTTTGGCCTACGCCAAGAAGGCAAACGCCCTGGCTCCAAATCAGCCCGTTGTGATGGATACGCTGGCCATGCTGTTGTCCGAAAAAGGCGACTATGCCCAGGCTCTGGCCCTGCAAAATCAGATTGTGGCCTTGCAACCACAGAACCCCTTATTCAAACTCAACTTGGCCAAGATTCACATTCAGGGTGGTCAGAAGGCATTGGCGCGCAAGGAGCTTGAGGCGCTCAGCCAACTGGGTGCCAAGTTTCCAGCGCAGTCGGAGGTTGCCGCACTTCTGACCGCCTTGTAGCACGGGGAAGAGCATGAAAACCTGGCTTGTTCTTTGTCTGGTGATGAACGCACTTTTTGCTGGGTCAGCTCGGGCTGATGTGTCTGCCGCCATTGAAAAAGTCAAACCGTCTGTTGTGATTGTGGGTACGTTCAAACCTACCAACAGCCCGCGATTTGCGTTGCGCGGAACCGGTTTTGTGGTGGGGCAGGATTGGGAGGAAGCGGGCAATTTGGTCATCACGAATGCCCATGTTCTGGAGCAACCTGCTCAGCTTGACCAGGATGCAGCGTTGGTGGTTCAGATTCGCGTGAGCCAGGGTGAGTGGCAGATGCGGCTGGCCACGGTGTTGGCAGTGGACAAGGCGCATGACCTGGCTTTGCTGCGCTTTGAGGGGCCGACCGTCCCTGCCCTCAAGATGGGGGATTCGGATCGGGTCAGGGAAGGTCAGTCCATTGCATTCATGGGCTTTCCAATAGGCGGCGTGCTGGGTTTTTCGCCGGTGACGCACAGGGGCATGGTCTCATCAATCACCGTTGCAGCGCTCCCTGCGCCAACAGCGGGCCAGCTCAATGACAAGACCATTCGCAAGTTACGATCTGGTGGGAACTTCCAGGTTTTTCAGCTTGATGGCACAGCTTACCCTGGCAACAGCGGCGGGCCCCTGTTTGACCCGGACACCGGTCAAGTGTTAGGGGTGGTCAACATGGTGTTCATCAAGGGCACACGGGAGTCGGCCTTGACGAATCCCTCTGGCATCACCTATGCCATCCCCTCCGGATTTGTCCAGCGATTGCTGGAGAGCAGCCGAGTTCAGTGATTTATCGTTGGTCGCTTATCCAGTTCATCGACCATACACATCTTCAAAACGAACGATGTCGTCTTCGCCCAGATACGAGCCGGATTGCACCTCAATCATCTCCAAAGGCACGCGGACGGGGTTTACCAGGCGGTGGGTGGTCCCCAACGGGATGAATGTGGACTGGTTTTCAGAGAGCAAAAATACGTCTTCTCCCCGAGTGATTTTGGCTGTACCGCTCACCACGATCCAATGCTCCGCACGGTGGTGGTGCATCTGTAATGACAAGATGCCGCCTGGCTTGACCACAATGCGCTTGACCTGAAAGCGCTCGCCGGCGTCCACACCATCGTAAGAGCCCCAGGGTCGGTAAACCTTACGGTGGATGCTGCTTTCCGGACGGCCTTGTTGCTTCAGGTTGTCGACAATCTTTTTCACGTCCTGGGTTTTGTCCTTGTGAACCACCAGAATGGCATCGGCGGTCTCCACGACCACCAGATCACTCACGCCTACACATGCGATCAGCCGGCCTTCCGAAATGGCCAGCGTGTTGCTACAGTCTTGCAGCAACACGTCACCCTGAGCGACGTTACCTGTACTGTCTTTGGGTAATACTTGCCACAGAGCGTCCCAGGCGCCCACATCTGACCAGCCCGCTGCCAGCGGTATAACCACGCCGGGGGGCAGGTCGGTGCTTTCTGCACCCGCCGCAAGACGCTCCATCACTGCGTAATCAATCGAGTCTGGCGGGCAGCTGGCGAAAACGGCCTTGTCGACTCGGGCAAATTCGCCATCGGTGGAGCCCTGATTCCAGGCGGTCTGGCAGGCCGCCAAAATATCGGGCCGGCAAACTTGCATGGAAGAGAGCCACACAGACGCCCGCATCATGAACAGACCACTGTTCCAGAGGTAAGTGCCGGCCTCCAGGTAGGTTTGCGCGGTAGTCAGATCCGGTTTTTCCACAAACCGGGCAATCAAACTGGCGCCGCTTTGTCCCGCTTCTGTGGGCGCTTGGTAAGCAGCCCCAGACTGGATGTAGCCGTAGCCCGTTTCGGGCGCTTCCGGCGTGATGCCAAAGGTGACAACGGCGCCTTGAGCCGCCAAAGCCGCGCCCTGGCTGACGACGTTTTGAAAGGCTTTGATGTCGGTGATCACGTGGTCAGCCGGCATGACCAACAAGACGGGATCAGATTCATTTTTTATAGCTGCCAAGGCCGCTAAAGTAAGGGCTGGAGCCGTATTTCGACCTAAAGGCTCCAGCACAATGGTGCCGCTTTTTCCCAGCAGTCGAAGTTGCTCGGCAATGACAAATCGGTATTCTTCACCGCATACGACCATGGGGGGCGCCAGGTCCAGGCCTGCGATGCCTTCAACCCTTCGGACTGTGGCTTGGAGCAGGGAGTCTTCACCAATTAGTGGCAGCAGTTGTTTGGGGTATTTCTCGCGAGAAAGGGGCCACAGGCGTGTGCCAGAGCCGCCTGACAAGATGACAGGTTGAATCAACATGGGTGCTGGATCTAAAAAAGGAAAATTATTTGATCGAGGCGAGCGTCAGGCTCGAGCATCACCCCAGCGAAGCTGGGCGGTATCGTCACCTCGGTATAAAGTGTCGCCGTGGCGATCCACGCAATAGTCGGGTGAGACAATCATTTCAGTAAATCGCATGTCAGCGGCAATGCGCGTGTACTCAAACAAAATGCTGCGAACCACTTTGGCGCCAGTTCGTATGTGGCTGCCGTGCCCAATCCAGGCGGGACCGGTGATCGTGACGCCGGGTTCGATTCGCACACTGGACCCAATATAGACCGGGCCTTCGATCGTGACCTCATTCCAGGGAATGCAGGTGTTGAGTCCCACCCAAATGCCTGGCTTGACTTGGCGCCCGGGCATGTTCATCTCTGCAACTTCACCGCGCAAGACCCGCTGTAGCACCGACCAGTAGTCACTCACCCGGCCGATGTCGATCCAGTTGAAGGGGCGATTTTGAACAAAAAACGGCAACCCATGTTCGACCAAGTCCGGGAATAATTGAGCGCCAATATCGTAAACTTTTTGGGGGGGTACCAGCCCGAGTACCGCAGATTCAAAAATATAAATACCGGTGCTCGCCAATGTCGATTTAGCCTCGGCGGGTTTGGGTTTTTCCTGGAAAGACTGGATGTGCCCATCCGGTGCTGCCACCACAATGCCGTAACTCTGGACATCGTTTAGCGGTACGTCCATTGCTACGACGCTGGCAATTGCACCTTTGGCCTTGTGCTCGGCAAGTGCAGCTGTGATGTCCAGGTCAATCAGTGCATCGCCACAGAGCACCAGCGTGGTGTCATCAAAAAATCCGCTGAAGTCTTGAATGCGCCGCATGCCGCCGGCTGAGCCCATCGGCCGAGGCAGGATGTCGCCGTGCTCCCGAACGCCTTCGTAGGAATAGCCGATCTGCACACCCCAG
>JAUXQA010000380.1 GCA_030683195.1 Rhodoferax sp.
CTCAGCAAAGCCTGTAGCACGCAGTGGCCATCGTAGCCAAAGACAGCGACATCCTTTACCGCCAGGCCAAGATCGACAAACTCACCCACGAACTGAGCACGCTCAAACGCTGGAAGTTTGGGCGCAGCAGCGAGCAGTTCAATGGGACTCAGATCAGTCTGCTCGACGAGACAATTCATGCCGACATTGCAGCGATTGAAGAAGAACTCAAAGAGCTGGCAGCGCCTCCAAAGACCCAAACACAACCCCGCCAACAACCCAAACGAGCTGCCCTGCCAGCAGGACTGCCCCGTGTCGACATCCATCATGAACCCGACTCCACCACCTGCGGCTGTGGTTGCCAGTTAAAACGCATCGGCGAAGATGTCTCAGAGAAGCTGGACTACACCCCGGGGGTGTTCACAGTGGAGCAGCATATTCGTGGCAAGTGGGCCTGCGCCCAATGCGAAACACTGATCCAGGCGCCGGTGCCGGCTCAAATCATTGACAAGGGCATCCCCACGGCGGGCTTGCTGGCCCAGGTGTTGGTGGCCAAGTTCAACGACCATTTGCCGCTGTACCGCCAAGAACGCATTTTTTTCCGCGCCGGTGCGCAAATCCCACGCTCGACATTGGCCCAGTGGGTGGGCATCTGTGGTGTGCAATTGCAGCCGCTGGTCGATGCACTCAAGGGCGAGATTCTCAGCCACACGGTCTTGCATGCCGATGAGACGCCGGTGGAGATGCTCAAACCCGGCAACAAAAAAACACACCGGGCTTACCTGTGGGCCTATGCGCCAGGAGCATTTGAGAATTTGAAAGCAGTGGTCTACGATTTCTGCGAATCCCGAGCAGGGGAACACGCCAGAACCTTCCTGGGTGAATGGAGGGGCAGCCTGGTTTGTGATGACTACGCTGGTTATGTTGCAGCCAAAGATATGTTGTGCCAGACCGGCACCCGACGGTCAATTCACTTATCCGTCGAGTCCCCAGTGCGCACATAAGTTTCGGGCGGTTTACTACAGCTGTTTCATGAAGCTCATGATCGTGTTCGTGTTGCTAGACGGATTCACCCGCGGATAAAGCAACTTTTCTTCTGTAAATTCCGCGAACTGGTTCTGAGATGTGGTGTTTACGCGCCGAGTCAGGGTTTCATGGTCAGATAGATTTTTGCGGTCATCCACTCCTCATCTTGTTCAGCCAGGATGGCGCTCACCAG
>JAUXQA010000387.1 GCA_030683195.1 Rhodoferax sp.
GCGCTCCAGCCGCCAAAGCACCTGCTGCAAAGAAGAAATAATTCTTAACCAAAGTTCAGACTCAATGGCTCACTTCGGTGAGCCATTTTTGTTTGTGCGCTTGACCTGAAAATTTGAGCATGATCAAACTCTTTGTGGGGCTGGGTAATCCTGGGCCTGAGTACGAATTCACCCGCCACAACGCCGGATTTTGGTGGATCGACGCAGTCGCTGAAGCACTCAATATCAAACTCGTCATGGACAAGTCCTATCACGGCCTGGTCGGCAGAACATCCATCCAAGGCCAACCTGTCTGGCTATTGAAACCCCAAACTTTCATGAATTTGTCGGGCAAGTCGGTCGTAGCTCTGGCCCGTTTTTTTAAAATTGAGCCACAGGAAATTCTGGTGGCGCATGACGAACTGGACATCCCCCCCGGCGAGGCCAAGCTCAAGCTCGGCGGCAGCCATGCAGGTCACAACGGTTTGCGTGATATTCATGCCCAACTGGGTACGCCTGACTACTGGCGCCTGAAGCTGGGTGTCGGCCACCCAGGCATCAAGTCGGAAGTCATTCACTGGGTGCTCAAGAAACCATCGCTGGACCACCGCATTGCGATCGACCAAAGCATTGCCCGTGCCCTGACTGCCTTGCCGCATATCATGGCAGGCGAGATGGACAAAGCGACGATGAAGATCCACACGAGCAAACCTGCTCGACCTAAGCCACCCCGACCTGATCCTGTCGGGCCTTGAAACTCTGCTCTGCAGCACGGATTGAACAGCGAGACTTTCATGCCAAAAGCAACAATTTCAAAATTTCTTTTGATATCTACAACCTGTTTATTTACGCCGGCTGGAGCCCAAATAGTCTATAAATGTGGCGAAAGTTACAGTTCACAAACTTGCCCGGGCGGTGTGATTGTGAATACCGCTGACGGACGCACAAAGGATCAAAGAGAGCAAGCTGATCGCTCCACAGCCCGTGATGTGCGAACCGCGAATGCACTGGAGTCCGCCCGACTGCAGCAGGAAGCCAAAGACCTCGCCGCCAATACACCGCCACGGCAGGCCAAAATCAAAGCACCCCTCAAAGACAAAAAAGCTTCTCAACGCGACCAGAAGATCAAGCCTATTCGCATCAGGACACCAGCGGCGAAAAAGACCAGCGTCCCGGTAAAGCAGACAACCGGTAGAAGAACCACCAAACTTTGACGGCTATCGCAGCCAACCCTCTATGCCTTTTGCCCAGGCTTTTTTGTTTCCAGCTGCAACCGGCGATATTTTCCCCAAAGTGTTTCCCGGTCTTCGATGTGATTGGGATTGATGGGGATGCAGGCAACCGGGCACACCTCAACGCACTGAGGCTCGTCAAAGTGTCCGACGCATTCGGTACATTTACCGGGGTCTATTTCGTAGATTTCTGCCCCCAGATAGATAGCCTCGTTCGGGCATTCGGGCTCGCACACATCGCAGTTGATGCATTCATCGGTGATGATCAGAGCCATGGCTTACCATCTCCATCATGTTCAGAATAATTGGGTAGACACAACATCAGTCAATTATCGGCGTTCCCATTGACCGCCAACACAACACCCTACTGACGTCATGCCAACAAGACCCCTCCAAAATCCTGCCGTAAGACGGCCTGACCGAGCGACCTGAACACAGCCATGGTTCTGTTTCTTTTCAAACGCCTGGCCACGCTTTTGGCCACGCTGGTCGTGGCTTCGATGGTGATTTTTCTGGTGCTGGAAATACTGCCGGGAGATGCAGCCCAGGTCATGATGGGCCCGGACGCCTCGCCTGAAGCTGTCCAGGCGCTCGCCACCCAGCTGGGTCTGGACCGTCCGCCTCTGGCCCGTTACGCACTATGGGTGGCTGGCATGCTGACGGGTGACCTTGGGGATAGTTACGCTTACAGCAGCCCCGTTTTGTCACTGGTGCTGGAACGCCTCGCTGTGACCGTGCCTCTGGCCATCATGGCCATGCTCTTGACTACCGCACTGGCATTGACCGTGGGTATTTATGCAGCCGCACGGCACAACCGCTTCGGCGACCTGGGGCTGATGGGCCTTACCCAGGTTGGCATTGCGGTGCCCAATTTCTGGTTTGCCATTCTGCTGATTTTGCTGTTTTCGGTTCATCTCAACTGGTTTTCAGCGGGCGGATTTCCGGGTTGGGATGAGGGCGCGGCCCAGGCCCTCAAAGCACTGCTGCTGCCGGCCATCTCTCTGGCCGTGGTGCAGGCGGCCATTCTGGCTCGCATCACCCGCTCGGCAGTGCTCGATGTCCTCAGGGAAGATTTTGTGCGCACAGCCCGCGCCAAGGGCTTGTCGCAACGGGCCACCTTGTGGGGTCACGTGCTGCGCAATGCCATGATTCCGGTAATTACGGTCATGGGACTCCAGTTTGCCAACTTGCTGGCGGGCACCATCGTGGTGGAGAACGTGTTCTATCTGCCCGGACTGGGGCGGCTGGTCTTTCAATCCATCGCCAACCGCGATCTCATCGTTGTGCGCAACTGCGTCATGCTGCTAGCGGCCATGGTGATTGTGGTTAACTTCTGTGTTGATGTCCTGTATGCCGTGATTGATCCGCGTGTCAAGGCGAGCGACATATGAGCGCCTTTGCAACAGCCCCAGGCAGGCCGCGAGTGTCCTTCATGTCCCGGGCTTGGTCGCATCGCAGCTTTGTCATCGGCGCGTGCCTCACGCTGCTGTTGATTCTCGCCGCCGCGGTGTCTCTGGTTTGGACGCCTTGGTCGCCTTATGAAATCGACATGACCCTCAAGCTGCGCCATCCCGATGCCCAGCATTGGCTGGGGACCGATCCATTCGGCCGGGATGTCGCGTCTTTGTTGCTGGTGGGGGCGCGCAACTCGATTCTGGTGGGCGTGATTGCCGTCAGCATCGGGCTTCTGATGGGCACGGCCCTGGGGCTGCTGGCTGCAGCGCGACGCGGGTGGATGGAGGAATTGATCATGCGCACCGCTGACTTCACGTTTGCCTTTCCCGCGATCTTGTCCGCCATCATGCTGACGGCGGTGTTTGGTGCGGGCATCGTCAATGCCATCATCGCCATTGGTATTTTCAACATCCCCACCTTTGCCCGAATCACCCGGGCCAGCGCCAACGCGGTGTGGTCGCGTGAATTTGTGCTCGCAGCGCGTGCCTGTGGCAAGGGCCCCTGGCGCATCACGTTCGACCACGTCCTTCCCAACATCCTGTCCATCCTGATCGTCCAGGCCACCATTCAGTTTGCGCTGGCCATCCTGGCCGAGGCGGCGCTGTCCTATCTGGGACTGGGCACACAGCCGCCACAACCCTCCTGGGGCCGCATGCTGGCGGAGGCGCAAACGCTGCTGTTCCAGGCACCTCTTCTGGCCGTGTTTCCGGGTGTAGCCATCGCCATGGCTGTGCTGGGACTCAACCTCCTGGGTGACGGCCTGCGTGATCTGAT
>JAUXQA010000405.1 GCA_030683195.1 Rhodoferax sp.
TTCAGAAATCTTGCTGCATGAAAAATTTGACGAGCCCACGCAACAGGAGTTTTTGACCACTATCTACAAGCAGTCAAGCTTGATGGCCAACATCCTCAATGAGTTGCTCGACCTGGCGCGCATTGAAGCCCGAAGAGACAAAGACTTTTTCTACACCCAGGTTCATCTGCAAGACTTGCTGCTGGACCTGATCAAAGGCTACCAATTGCCTCCTGAGCGGAGTGCCCCGGAGCTGGAGTTGCCACTCAAGCCTTTGTACTTGACTGCCGATAGCGGCAAGCTGCGCCAGGCACTTCTCAACGTGATCTCCAACGCCTACAAATATTCACCTCAGGGCGGGGCTGTGCGTGTGAAGGTCGGGTTTGAGGAAGCGGTAGGCCATGCGCCCAAGGTCAACATCACAGTGACAGATCATGGCATTGGCTTGACCCAGGAGCAGCTCAAACGCGTGTGCGAGCGCTTTTACCGAGCCGACACTTCGGGCAAGATTTTGGGCACCGGCTTGGGCATGAGCATTGTCAAAGAGATCGTTGAGTTGCACCGTGGACAGCTCAGCATCCACAGCACTTACGGACAGGGCACCTGTGTGAGCCTGTACCTGCCCGCCCATGGCACGCTGCAGCGACTGCACACATTGATTTGAACCAGAAAGACTGTTATGGATTTGTTTTTGCCTGTGAAGCCCACGATATTGATTGTGGACAATTCGCCCGTCAACTTGAGCTGGCTGGGTAATCTGCTGTGCAAGTTGTACACCGTCAAGGCCGTCAATCATGGAGCCAAAGCGCTCAAAGTGGTGAGTGAGGAGCAGCCGGACCTCATCTTGCTGGACATCAAGATGCCCGACATCAGCGGCTACGAGGTCTGCCGAATGCTCAAAGCCGACAAACACACCCAGCATATTCCCGTGATTTTTCTGACCAGCAAGGCCGAGGCTGTCAGCGAAGAAATGGGCATGTCGATGGGTGCGGTGGACTACATCACGCGCCCGATCAACCCCGAGATATTGCTGTCTCGCGTGCGAGCGCACTTTCTTGAAGCGTCTTATCTGCGCACCATGCGGGTGAACAACGAGTACCTGGAATATGAGGTCACCAAGCGTGCCCGCGATCTGGCCACGCTGCAGCAGGTCACTATCCTGGCGTTGGCTTCCCTGGCCGAGGTGCGTGACCTTGAAACCGGTAGCCACCTGCGTCGTACCCAAAACTACATTCGTGCGCTGGCCAGGCACTTGCGTCCGCATCCCCGGTTTGCCAATGCACTCCATGACGAGATGATCGAGATGCTGTTTCAGTGCGCGCCGCTGCATGACATTGGCAAGGTGGGCATACCCGACCGGATTTTGCTCAAACCTGGTCGCTATGAGCCGCACGAGTTTGAGATCATGAAGACCCACCCCACGCTGGGCTTTGAAGCACTCAATCAAGCCCAGGTGGCGGCAGGCGCGTCCATCGAATTTTTGGAGGTTGCCAAGGATATTGTCTATTCTCACCACGAAAAATGGGACGGTTCGGGCTACCCGCAGGGTTTGGCGGGCGATGCCATTCCAATTCCGGCGCGCCTGATGGCTATTGTCGATGTGTATGACGCACTGATATGCAAGCGTGTTTACAAGCCCGGCATGAGTCATGAAAGAGCAACAGAGATCATTGTGCAAGGGCGTGGCAAGCACTTTGATCCGGATGTGGTGGATGCATTTTTGGCGTTGGGTGCCGAGTTTCAGGACATTGCGCTGCGCTTTGTCGACAGTGATGCGGAGTTGCAGGCCAAGGCCGACTTTTTGGACACGGCCCTTGGTGGCAAGTGCGATGAAGTAAGTGAACGTACCCGGAGTCATTGAATGGAACATCCAGCCCGCCGCCATACCGACAACCCCGACAGCGC